>JBBRJR010000054.1:0-12425 GCA_038218865.1 Kapaibacterium sp. (SeqCode)
ATGAATATTCTGGCAAAATTGAATGGATCTCCGGCAAAGCCGAATTTACGCCAAAAATCGTACAAACCAAAGAAGAACGAACTAATTTAGTTTATGCCGTAAAAATCAGCGTAAAAAACGACGGACGAATCAAAATCGGGATGCCCGGCGAAGTCAAATTATCGGATAAATAAAATGAATCACGCTATCGAAATTAAGAACATATCAAAGTCTTACAAAGATACGCTCGCGCTTGACAATATAAATATAAAAGTCAATAAAGGCGAAATTTTCGGACTTTTGGGTCCCGACGGCGCAGGCAAAACGACGCTTATTCGCATTTTAGTAACGCTTATTTTGCCCGACGAGGGCTCAGCTTCGCTTTGCAATTTCGACGTAGTCAAAGATTACAAGAAAATCCGCGAAACAGTCGGCTATATGCCCGGCAGGTTCTCGCTTTATCAGGATTTGACCGTCGAAGAAAATATGAATTTATTTGCTACTATATTTGGCACAACTATCGAGGAAAATTATCATCTCGTAAAGGATATATATTCGCAGATAGAACCATTCAAAAATAGGCGTGCAGGCAAGCTCTCAGGCGGCATGAAGCAAAAGCTGGCTCTGTCATGCAGCCTAATACATAAGCCGCAAATCCTGCTGCTCGACGAGCCTACTACGGGCGTCGATCCAGTCTCGCGCAAAGAACTTTGGGATATGCTGAAAAAGCTGAAAAATGACGGTATCACTATATTTGTCTCTACGCCCTATATGGACGAAGCAAGCCTTTGCGATAGAGTAGCACTAATTCAAAACGGGAAAATACTTGACGTCGATACGCCGCAAGCAATAACTGATGCCTTTCCTTATAAGATTTTGGCTATTCATTCTGAGGATAATTACAAAACTATTTTAGAGCTTCGCGAATATGAATTTACTCGCTCGGTACATCCTTTTGGCGATAAAATTCACTATATCGACCGCCGACAAAATTATGATGCGAGCGATATATACATTTATTTATCAAAAAAAGGCTATAAAAATATTACAATTGAGGAGACCCAGCCTACTATTGAGGATTGTTTTATGAATTATATGGTGGGAGTACAAAATGAAAAAACTGCATAAGGAAAGCGAATACTCCATAACAGCAGAGGATTTGACCAAAACATTCGGCAATTTCACAGCGGTCGATAGTATCAGCTTCAATGTAAAAAAAGGCGAAATATTTGGGTTTTTGGGAGCTAATGGCGCTGGTAAATCCACAGCTATGCGTATGCTTTGCGGGCTTAGTAAGCCCACAAGCGGCAAAGCCTGCATTGCCGGTTTCGATGTTTATCATGAAACTGAAAAAATAAAAAAGAATATCGGCTACATGAGCCAAAAATTTTCACTTTATGAAGACATGACTCTCGTGGAAAATATCCAATTTTATGGCGGCATCTATGGCTTACGCAAAAAAGAACTCAAAGAAAAAACCGCGCTACTACTTGAAAAATTAGAACTAAAAGGGCACGAGAATAATTTGATAAAGTCTTTCCCTTTGGGCTGGAAGCAAAAGCTCGCTTTCAGCGTCGCGATAATTCACGACCCCGAAATTGTTTTTTTGGACGAGCCTACGGGCGGCGTCGATCCGGTAACTCGTAGGCAATTCTGGGAGCTAATCTACGAAGCTGCCAGCCGCGGCGTTACCGTTTTCGTAACGACGCACTACATGGACGAAGCCGAGTACTGCAAGCGAGTTTCGATGATGAGCGAAGGGAAAATCGTAGCCATGGGAACGCCCCGTGAGCTTAAAGAAATGTACCAAGTCGATAATATGGACAAGGTTTTTATAAAAATCGCACGCTCGCGGGAGGATGTTTAAATTATGAAAAGATTCCTATATTTTGTTCAAAAAGAATATTTCCATATAGTTAGGGACTATCGCTCGCTGATTATCCTTTTGGCTATGCCGCCGATTATGATTTTGCTTTTCGGCTACGCCATAACAAACGAGATACGCAACGTCAAAGTAGCAGTTATAGACCAATCCAAAGACCAAACAACTGAGGATTTAAAAAACAAAATTTTTGCTGGTAATTACTTTATTTTCGACTCCGAGCTTGCCTCTCTTTCTCAGATAGAAAAAACTTTCCGCAAAGGAAAAGTAAAAGAAGTAATTATATTCGAGCCGGACTTTGAAGAAAACTTAAAACGTACAGGCACTGCAAATATGCAACTTATTGCCGATGCAACAGATCCAAACGTAGCCGCATCAATATTAAATTACACATCGATGATTATCCGTACTTATCAAATGGAGATGAACGAAGACTTACAAATCCCGCTTTCGATAAAAACGGAAGTCCGAATGCGATACAACGAAGAGCTTCGTGGTGCATTTTTATTTGTGCCAGGGCTGATAACAATCATACTAATGCTCGTCTCTGCGATGATGACTTCTATCTCTATCACTCGCGAAAAAGAACTCGGCACAATGGAAGCTCTGCTCGTTTCGCCAATGAAACCGATACAGATAATTTTAGCTAAAATAGTGCCGTATTTGATACTTGGCGTGATAGAAGCTGTAATTATACTCGTGGTTGGCAGTACTGTTTTTGGCGTGCCGATTCGCGGCAGTTGGCTGTTACTGTTTTTTGAAGGAATTCTATTTATATTGACTGCACTTTCACTTGGGCTTTTGATTTCTACAATCACAGACAGCCAGCAAACGGCTCTTATGATCTCGCTTATGGGCCTCATGCTGCCTACCATGTTATTGTCTGGATTTATATATCCGCTAGCAAATATGCCTGTGTCTATTCAAATTTTTGCGAATTTTGTGCCCGCCACATGGTTTAATATTGCAATAAAAAATATAATGCTCAAAGGCGTAGGCTTGGAAATAATTTGGAAGGAAACACTTATTTTGCTCGGGTTTACTATCTTTTTCGTTTCGATTAGTTTAAAAAAATTCAAAACGAGGCTCTAAAAAATGAGAGAAATAATTATAATTTTAATAAAAGAATTTCGGCAAATTTCGCGAAATAAGCAAATGTTAGGCATAATCTTCGGCATGCCGCTTATTCAATTGCTAATCTTGGCTAATGCCGCTACTTTCGAGATGAAAAATATAAATATCGGCATATTGGACAGAGATATATCCAGCGTTTCGCGCCGACTTGTCGGCAAATTCGAAGGCAGCCGATACTTTAAACTTACCGATTGGTTCGAAAGCGAAAAAGAGGCGGAAATCTCATTGGAAAAAGGCGATTGCGACCTTTACTTGACCATACCACAAGGCTTCGAAAAGGATTTATTTAAGGAAAATTCAGCTGTTACTTTCTTCGTTGTAAATGCTATAGATGGCTCAAAAGCCGCCTTGGCTTCGCAATATACATCGAGCGTTATTACGGATTTTAACCAAGAATTAAGAGAAGAAAACATAAATCACTCCACAATTGCTATGAATTTGAATTTGATGAAAAATATCAACATAGAATACTCAAATTGGTACAATCCCGAGCTAAACTACAAAACATTTATGGTTCCGGGCTTGCTTGTTCTGCTCGTGTCTATGGTGAGTTTGTTTCTTTCGGGAATGAATTTGGTGCGCGAAAAGGAACTCGGAACTATCGAGCAGATCAACGTTACGCCGATAAAAAAATATCAGCTAATACTCGGCAAGCTATTGCCGTTTTGGATTATCGGTATGTTCGATTTAGGCTTGGGGCTCGTCGTCAGTAAGTTGGTTTATCATATTCCGATAGTCGGTAGTGTGCCGCTTCTGTTCGCATTTGCAGGTGTTTTTATTACCGTGCTTTTGGGCATAGGGTTTTTAATTTCAACGATAACCGAGACGCAGCAACAATCTATGTTTTTGACATGGTTTTTTTCAGTAATATTTATATTGCTCAGCGGACTTTTCACAGCAATAGAAAATATGCCACAATGGGCGCAAACGCTGACGTATTTCAATCCGTTGCGATATTTCATGGATTCAGTCCGAATGATACTGCTCAAAGGCTCGGGCTTTTCGGATATTTCGTTTAATATGGGGATGCTATTGGTTTATAGCGTCGTCATAAACGGACTGGCAATTCTATTGTACAAAAAAACAAGTTAGGCGTTGCGGCGTTAGGTTGTGGGCTGTGGGCTTTAGGTAAGAATTGAAATGCCCGCAGCGAAATGTGATGTTTCCCGTAGGGGCGAACGGCTGTTCGCCCAAAATATTTATTTGTTCAGTGGTTTCAGTAGGGGCGGATTCCGAACCTACCCTTCCCAGACTGCCCCTACAATAGGCGATGATTATGTAGGGACACGGCATGCCGTGTTCTTGTTGATTCGTAGTGGCGAACGGCTGTTCGCCCAAAAGCTGATGCAGATGTGCCACATTCCATTCCAGATGGCGTCCACCTTCGAGGTGGACGCCATCTAAAAAGCTTCACAAGGAACGTAAGGAACAACGATCGTTGTTCCCTACATAACAAGAATCAGCTTCCAAACTCCGTTGAGGTTAAATAGTGGTAGAAAAAAGATATTATCCCGTATTTTTCTTAGATGTGGCACACCTTAGAGGTGTGCCACATCTGAAGTAGAAGCTGCCTATTGCCTGCTTTAAGCGTTCGGTCCTAACATCAGCTCGGGTCGGACTAATTCATTGAATTTTTCTGCCGTAAGTATGTTCAGCTCTACCGCTGCTTCTCTTAGCGTGAGCTTATTCTTGTGTGCATATTTGGCGATTTTCGCGGCATTGTCGTAGCCAATGTGCGGATTTAGTGCCGTTACGAGCATAAGAGTATTGTGAACATAATAATCAATTTTCTCGCTAATTGGCTCGATGCCGCGAGCGCAATGCTCCTCGAACATAGTGGCTGTATCGGCGAGCAGCCTTACACTTTGAATGAAATTATATATCAGAACAGGTTTAAAAACGTTCAATTCAAAATTGCCAGAAGCGCCAGCGAAGTTAATTGCCGTGTCATTACCAAAAACTTGAACTGCTACCATTGTCATAGCTTCAGATTGTGTTGGATTGACTTTACCGGGCATTATCGACGAGCCCGGCTCGTTTTCGGGAATGCTTAATTCCCCAATGCCGCAGCGTGGACCAGAGGCAAGCCAGCGTACGTCGTTAGCTATTTTCATAAATGAAGCGGCAAGCGTTTTCATCGCGCCGTGTGCAAAAACCAAAGCGTCGTGTGCCGCAAGTGCCTCAAATTTATTTGGCGCTGTTACGAATTTCAAGCCGGTAAGTTCAGCAATTTTTTCTGCTGAGCGGCGAGCAAATTCCGGATGTGCGTTAAGCCCTGTCCCAACAGCTGTTCCGCCGAGAGCCAGCTCCATTATGCCAGGTAGTACGAGACTTATCCTTTCCAAGCCTTTGTCCAACTGCTGCACATAAGCGGAAAATTCCTGCCCAAGCGTCATCGGCACTGCATCTTGCAAATGCGTACGCCCGACCTTTATTATATCTTTAAATTCTTTTGCTTTTTCGTCGAGTGTATTTCTGAGCTTTGCAACAGCTGGTATGAGCTTTGAGTGAATTTCCTCTGCAGCAGCTATGTGCATAGCAGTCGGGAAAGTATCGTTCGAGCTTTGCGATTTATTGACGTCGTCGTTCGGGTGAACAGGCGTTTTGCTGCCCAAAGTTCCGCCTGCAATTTCAATAGCGCGGTTAGCAATTACTTCATTTGAGTTCATATTCGATTGAGTGCCGGAGCCAGTTTGCCAAATAGATAGCGGAAAGTGAGCGTCCAATTTGCCTTCAATTACCTCATCGGCGGCTTTTGCGATTAGGTCAGCTTTTTCTTTACTTAGCAAGCCTAATTCACAATTAACCAAAGCGGCTGCTTTTTTGAGTATGCCCATACCTCGTATTATCGGTCGCGGCATTTTTTCGATACCGATATCAAAGTGAATTAATGACCGCGCTGATTGCGCTCCGTAGTAAACATCGGCGGGCACTTCAATTTCGCCCATTGTGTCTTTTTCGATTCTTGTGTTCATTTTTTATCTTTCTTTTAAATGGAAAATTCTTTTAATTTGATTAAAAACGATTAGGACTTATTTGTATTTTTTGCTAAATATTTGCCGATTAGATTTGTCTAAACCAATTCAATTTATATATTTAAAAAAAAACCGATTTGAGTTTTATCCCAAATCGGTTTGAAGTAAACATTTAATTCGATTGCGAATTATCTTTTCTCAGGCTCGCGCAAACCGACCATAATATTACGGGCAATTTGCTCAGCGATAATTTTTTGCATTTGATCGCCGCTTGTAACGAATTCATGTATAGATTTTTCAACTCTATTACGAATGATTTCGCTGGTTTGACCAACCAAAGCGTTTGTCAATTGGTGAATATCGGCTTGTTGTCCGCGAAGAGCATCAAGCTGACTGCGATTTGCATCTTCCATTTTCTTAAGCATTTTGTCCATACGTTCTTCTTCTTCGGTATAAATAAGAGTAAACGCAAGCAAGGAAAGCATGGCAAACTCTAAGATAATAGCGAGCAAAATGATTGACGGACGAGCAGCAGGAATAAATTTCAAACCGCGAATACCAACGGCAACGATAAGTACAGCAGCTCCACCATAAGCAAGACCTGTTACGAAGTTTGCATATTTTTCGGTAAAGTGGTGAGACATATAAAGTCTAATGCCGTGCAAGAAGTGAAGCCTGTTGCGTCTCCAGATAAGACCATTTTTCGTGTCCACGATTTCTTTTTGTACGAAATCGGAGAAAAATTCTTTGATTCTTGTGTAGAGCGCTTCGTTGCGGAAAATCAATACATCGGTATCTTCATCGAAAACGTCTTCGAATCTTGAGCTTTGGAAAGGAGAAGTAGGATCGTCTGTAACTGTTCTTTCCCAAATCATGCGATAGGAAGAACGAACTTCACTGATTTCTTTCTCTTTCAATTTATCGTCTGGCATGATTAGCAATTCGATAATGTCATCGCTGAAACCCGTTTGCAGACGAAGTTTGACCTTTGTTTGATCCACCTGCCTGTCGAAAAGTACAGCGAGCAAGCCAATCCCGCTCGGCATAAATATACTTACAAACGAGGCAAATACGATGGAGAAGATTAGAGCGAGGAGCCAAAAAGCTACCCATGGCTCCAAAATAATAGCGTTTTCACCCAAAGCCGCCGACCTAGCATACCATTCTTTCGATGTTTTTACGTAGCCGTGCTCTTTGTCGTTTCTTTCTTTGAAAGAAAAGTCGAAGATAAATTCTTTATTTATTGCTTCGCGAGTTATAGCCAAGCTTTTGCCTTGGTATTGAGATTCTTTTTCCAAAGATGTTGAGCCCCAAACGAGTCCGTCAAATTTGACAAAACCCATCTTTATACGTTGCTCTCCACTTGGTTCGAACAATTTCACCACGAATGTGGAAATTCCGATAGGGATTAATTGAAATTGGAACAAAAGGAAAAATGCAACAACCATAGCTGCCCAAACAGTCATGTGAGCAGTCCCGACCTTGTACTTTTTCGATCTGTTCGAAAATTGTGCTTTTACCATTAGAGTATTACTCCTAATATTACAAACTTTAGTTTATTAAAAATTTCTTTTTCTATTGTAAAGCGTTGCATTCATATTATTTAATATAAATCCTACCGCTATAATTGTAGTAATAAATGTTACAAACAAAACACTTAACATTTTTTTTAATTATACTACACTTCAATTTAAAAAAAAAAATTGTTTATAAAAGGAAAATTATCAAATTTTTCAAAATATTTTTTAAAAAAAAACCTCTCTCAGTTAATTTTTGTTAAAAATCAAATAAAAACGTGGTTTTAACTTCTTTAAATTATATTTTTCCACTTAAAAATTTTTAAATGTTCGGATTAAGCGATTTACATACTCATACTAACTTTTCCGATGGCGTTTTGTCACCCGAAGATTTAATTATTAAAGCTAAAAAAGTTGGATTAGTTGCTCTCAGTATTACCGATCACGACAACGCCGACGGCGTACGCATAGCTCTCGATTTACAAAATAAATACGATATTTTAATTATACCCGGCATAGAACTTAGTTGCAACGACCAAGGCAAAGAATACCATATCTTAGGGTATGGCTTCGATTTGGATAATCCACCTATGGTTAAGCATATCGAAGAATATCGGATAACAAGGCTCCGCCGAGCCGAATCAATGCACCGAAAGCTTAAATCGCTCGGCATGGATATTAATTTCGACGATATTTTAGAAATTGCGGGATCAGCTCCCGTAACTCGCCCGCACATTGCGCAAGCCATAAAAACTGCCGGCTACACCGATACCCTCAAAGATGCCTTTTATCGCTTTATAGGCGACGGCGGACCTGCTTACCAAGCCAAACCTACCTTTACCGTTGAAAACGCAGTAAAACTGATTAACAATGCCGGCGGCGTCGCCGTTTTGGCGCATCCCGCGCACTTTGTCGAGCCTGCTGTGCTCTACAAAATGATTGAAGTCGGATTGGACGGCATCGAAGTCGTTCACCCAATGCACAGCGATACACTCCGCAGATTTTATTCCTCAATTGCATCCCAATATTGGCTATTGCAAACCGGTGGCTCCGACTTCCACGGCAACCGCGAGTTCGACGAAATTAATTTCGGCAAAGAAGGCGTTTCCTCCGCTATTATCGAGTCCCTGAAATTTAGAGCCAGATAACCCTTAAAATTATTTCTTATTCATATTCATATTAATTTATTATAAAAAACAATTATCTCTTGTTTTTTTCAGATATTATGTTATATTTGTATATTAAAGTGTAACGATTTTTATGTATAATGAATTTTCAGCGTTTTCCTTGATAACGTAATTTATAGTTTTGTATGTTTTTTTTAATTAAATTTCATACTAAACAGATAAGAATAGATTTTTGCTTTTGATTTTATAATATACGGTTTTGAGTTTAAATACATATTTTGTGTTTTGAGCTAATAAACCAAAGGAGATTTTATGAAAACGCGTTATTACCTACTTTTCACCATCCTTTTGAGTTCACTTATATTGATGGGTGGTTCATGCGACGATGATTCGCCGACAAATTCTACTAACGGCATTGTCAAGCAAATATCATCGGCTACTGGCGGAACTGTTGGGACCGAAACCGGAACTGAAATCATCGTTCCCGCTGGCTCTATACTTGACAACACCGCCGGCACTGCTGGCAATATCTCTTTCTCTATCGAGTCGAACGTAAAAGACCTGCCAGCGCCAATACCGAGTGGCTATACGGTCATCGGCGGCGTTACGCTTTTTGGTCCAGCAAATTTTATATTTGTCGAGCCGATAAGACTTTGGCTGGGAGCTTCTACATTGGAAGATTTGGAAGGAATATCTGTACTTAAATATTCTGAAAATGAATCAAAATGGATTTCCTACCCAATATCGGACGTCGATGCTGAAAACAAAAGAATTGGCGTCTCCAGCTTTGAATTGGGCTTTTTTGCCGTTGTCAAATCCCAAACGGCAGCTTCGAAAGTTCCTGCCGCTTTGGCTCTCAATAAATCAGGCGGCATAAAGTACGAGCATCAATCAATGAGCAATTATTACTTTACATTGATGGTAAAAGGCTTTACGGCTAAATACCCAGCCGAGCAAGGCATGGTTTCTATTGGTTCGAATACTTCGACAGGCTCGCAAACTACTAGCGGCCCATTGACAAAAACTTACATGGGCGGCATTCCTCAAGGCAATTACTCAATATTAGTTAGCCGCGTTAGAGCTGGCACACTATTTAACTTGCCCGGACAAAGAGAATATTACAGCGTTTACGCCCCAGTTGTGGTCGGTCCTTATGGCATGACTTCTAGCTGGGATTGGTACAATTGGACCGGCTGGACTAATCTTATTTTGCCCGCCGGCACTTGGACTACTACTCCGCCAAGCATGTGGCCCGCTCCGACTAAGCCTTTCGGCACAGGCGATTTCCAAGCTACTCTCTCTTGGATAAATACTGATGTCAACGGAACGGATTTAGACCTCCACATTTATGGTCCAAATGATTTGCACGTTTATTTTGGTGATGAAAAAAGCGACGACGGCTCCTTAGAGCTTGATTTGGATTGGATGAGCGAAAACGGTTCGGCTACTGAAAATATTTATAGCCTAAAAAGCATGCCCAGCGGCGAATACAGCGTTTATGTCAATGCGTTCGGCGGCGATTTCCCTAAGCAATTTGACGTAAGAATCATCCGTCGCGGAACAACTGTCAAAACATTTCGCGGCTCAGCTACCTCCGAGAACATGGTAGGCGGCAAAACTGGCATGATACTTATCCAAAAGTTTAGGATTTAAGCAGGCGGCAGGGAAGAAAGTTTCCAGTTACCAGTTGCCAGTTTCTGGTAAAAGGCAGATGGGGTTGTTCCCTACGAATGAAATTGTAAAAAAATGGCTATTGCTACTAATATTCGACTCCTATGGAGTTAGAAAAATGATGCTGATTTAGGGGCAGGTTCCAAACCTGCCCTTCCCAGATTCTTCCCTAATGCCCAAATCCTTATTTACTCCGTAGGAAATTAAGTTGATTCTAATGGAGTATTGGGTATCAATCAGTACATTAAAAAACATGAATTCCAACAATTTTACGCCATTCGACACTATGCGACAATAGACGTGTTGTATTTGTATCAAGTTTTGTTACAAATATGAGAGAAGTAATATGTCGAAGATTGAAGAAATTATTTATGCCGAGCCTAGCCGACTATCGCAGTATAATGAAATCCTCTACAATTTGAATTTCATTGAAGATATTTTAGAAGTGAAGCCCGAAAATGTTATGCTCAGCGATGATTCTCTTATGTGGCATTTCGGCTGCGATGAAGATGAATTGAAGCACAAACTTTTCTATAAGTTCGGATACGTTCTCGAAGATTCCGACGAAAAGCTCATTGATGTTCTTCATCAAGTCAAAGAAAACATTTCATTACTACAGCCACTTGATTTGCACGCATTTTGGGCGGTGCCAGCTCGCTTATGCCTCAGCCATAGCCACCCTGCTCTCGCTCGACAACCTTGCTAACCATATAGCAAATAGAGAATTCGATGTTATTCTTGAACTACGAAGACATTAAAGCTATAGTAGATTTCTTAGATTTCAATCTATCTAACGGAGCAAGAATCATGCTCCACTCTCAAGGGCGAGCCGATAGATTAGCCCTAATTCTCGCCTGCTGGCTTGTTAAGCACAAATTAGCCGATGAAAATAATTTTATTGATAAAATCGCCGAACTACGTTTTGGTCTTTGGGCTGATGGCGAACCTGATTACCAAGAATATCCATATCATAATATTAAACTAAACGAACAACTTTATTGGATTGCCGACGAAACTCGTCCTCATATTCCACAAGCAATAAGCCGAAAAACTAAAATTAGAAAAATGATGACAGTACCATTCTTGTTTAGCAAAGAATTAATCAATGAAATAAAGTATTGGGAATACGGGCGTTTGCCAGTTGATTACGAAACTGATGACGATATTTTGAACTTAATCAAGAAGTTCGAGTCTGAACTTCCACCGCTGAAAAAAGCAGTGCAAGAACAAGACACTTTGCAAATTACTATCGATACCGACGGCGAAGTTTATTTAGATAAAGACGCTTTAAGTTGTTGAATTTGTTAGTGAAATAATTGTGCAATTAATAATTAAAAAAATCAGAAAATAATAGTAAATTACAAAACTAATTTTAAACATTTTGGAGAAAGAAGATGGAAGAGAAGAAATTAGCACCCGAAAAATCTAAAGAATATTCGGATTTAGAGGATCAATTCAGGAGTCTCGTATTGGAGCACAAAAAAAGTGCCTATATACCAAACCCATACTTGACAGACAACCCTAAATTTATTTTTATAGGTATGGAGCCAAGTAAAAAAGGTAAAGACTTCAAAAAATTTAGTATAGAATATCTTACATCTTTCAAGAATTTTATTATTCATTTTTGTGCATATTCCTACTTGTGTGATAATGCTTTTAATTATCACTTAACGGATGTTTCTAAACTCGCTATACCGTCAAACAAAGCTAATAAAAAAAATGTTAGAAATAATATATACCATAAATTCTACCCTCTTCTACATAAGGAAATTGAAATATTTAATAATCCAATTTTGATTTCTACAAAAACAACAGCCAAAAATTATTTATTTAAAAATAATTTTAACATCTTTGACTATAATATCGTATTGCATTGGGGCGATCATAATTTCGCAAGAAATCGTTTTGATTCTGAATTATTAGAAATGGGGTTCAATAGTAAATATTTAGATTTCAACGAGCTTGAAACAAAGATTAAGACTTTCGCAATAGAACTAATGAACTACTTAGGTTTGGATTCTGAAAGTATAAATGAACGAATTAGCTTAATCTTTGATAAGAGTTATACAGGCTATCAAAAGCTAAATTTAGTAAAACTTTACCATTATTACTCATTAAAGTTTGAAAGAATTAATAAAGC
>JBBRJR010000055.1:0-12424 GCA_038218865.1 Kapaibacterium sp. (SeqCode)
GGCAGAGCTTTGAGTAGATTAAGCGAAGCGAAATCGCTGAGTTTGCCATATGGAACTTCGAGGCAAGGAATCAGTCGTTCGTATTTTATTTTTTCGCGTTCCAAATACTTCATGTAACCATTTGAAGCGCCCGGAAAAACACGCTCGACTTCTTTCTTCATTTTTTCTTTGTCCGAAGATGGAGTAAATGTTTTGTCGTGAAAAACGAGTTTGTACATTGGGTCAAGCTGTATAATCTTCAAATAATCATCAAGATTTCTGCCCGCAATTTCAAATATTCGCTCGAGTACGTCCTTCATAAGGAAAAATGTAGGACCGATGTCGAATTTGAAATCGCCCGCTTGGATGAAGCCGTTGCGTCCGCCGACAATACTCTTTTTTTCGTGAATTTCGACGTCGAATCCTTTGGACGCCAGAAGCATACCAGTGGCGAGTCCGCCCGGTCCTGCTCCGATGATGATAACTTTCTTTTGAATCATAATTTTTTTCAATCTAAATTAATTTACTATATTTATTTTAATTGTTTTGTCTTTTTCGTCCATTTGGAATTTTGCAGCATCGAACTTCGGCGGCCCGAAATTGCCTTTGGCATCGTTGGAAACGCCTAAGCCTTCATTCGGAATGCCAATCCAGTTGGTGTTCACCTTGCGATCGTTGTTTTCGTCGTGGTGGACGCTTACGGCGTAAGTGCCAGCGGGCAGGTCGAATTCTGCCGTACAGGATTTATTTTCAATAGGAACTATTATTTTTAAAAATGCTTTTCCTTCTTTAGCAGGGAAAAACGCCTTGGCTTCCTCTTTGAAAACTAATACCCGAGCCATTCCCTTGTTGTTTTCAAAGCCTGAAACTGTTACTTTTAACTTACCATTTGGAGTTTGGCTCATTAAATTGACATTTAAAAGTAATATAAATATAGAAATTAAAAAACTATATTGTTTTTTCATAAATTTACTGCCAGAAATTATAAACCTAAATTTACGAAATATTAATCAAATTGCCAAAAAGAAAGAAATATTTTTACGAGAAATAATTTATATTAATTTAGAGAAAAAGTAAAATAATAATATTTTTCTGGAAAAAGGGGCTGCCCCAATATGCCCCAAAAATAATATGATTAAAATTATTTATTCAGCCACTGCCGGAAACTTTTGCTTCTTTCACTCGAAACAAATATTTCTTTGCTTGACGGCGGATTTAATTCCAGTTTCAGCCTGCTTTTTGGGTAAAGCATTACGTTTTGAATTGCTGTAATTTTTATTAAAAACGAGCGAGAGGCGCGGAAAAATTCTTCTGGATCGAGATCGGTTTCTATTGCGTCTAAGCAGTCGTCTAATGTATATTTTTGCTTTAAAGCCGTAATGAAATATGTAATTCCCTCCTCCGAGCAAAAATAGGCTATTTCGTCGATGCTTACCGCTTTAATTTTTTGACCGATTTGTACAGAAAATCTTTTTTTGTAATTTTTTAAAAGTGGCGCCGATTTTATTTGAATAATATCCATCAGTTCAGCAATATCGATGAGTCTGTCTTTTTTGCCAAGACCTGCGAAACTATTGTATTTTTTTATCGCATTGTTCAAATCTTGTTGGACAATGGGTTTAAGTAAATAATCTATACTTTTGAGCTTAAAAGCTTTTATAGCATATTCATCAAACGCAGTAGTGAAGACAATAGCCGATTCCACGCTTACTTTTTCAAAAATGGAAAAGCTAAGCCCATCTTCTAAATGTATATCAAGGAAAATTAAGTCTGGTGCGGGATTTTCGAGCAGCCATTCGACAGAATCGGCGACGGATTCGATTTTAGCTAAAATATTTATTTTTGCGTCGCAGTGAAGTATCATCCTTTCGAGCCTTGAGGCTGATAATTCTTCATCTTCTATTATTATTACATTCATTATGATTTTCTTTATATGTGTTACAAAAGAGGTAATTTAGCTGTAAATTTATCATTTTCAATTCCAAAAAATGGAATTTTGTCGGATAAAATTGAATATCTGTTGAGTATATTTTGCAGACCTATGCCGGTAAATGGCAAATTGCCGGTGGTTTGCCTGAACTGATAATTATTCTCGACACAAAGCAAGCCCTTGCAGTCGATGAAAATATCGATAGTAAGCGGCTGTTTCTTTGAAAAAGTATTGTGCTTGATCGCGTTTTCAATTAATAATTGAAGAGCTAATGTAGGTATTAGCGAATGGAAGTACTTTTCCTCAATGTTTATTTTGGTTCTCACTTTATCTTTAAACCGGATTTCCAGCAAAAAAGTATAAGAATTAATAAAATCAATTTCAGTCGAAAGCGGCACGGTATCGTTATCTTTATTTTCCAAAACATAGCGATAAACCTTAGAAAGCTGTTCGGTGAATTTTTCTGCCATCAAAGGCTCTTGGCTTATCAGCGATGACAATACATTCAAGCTATTGAACAAAAAGTGAGGATTCACTTGATTCTTCAGCGTTTCAAATTGCGAGCGGATTGTTTCCTTCTCTAATTTTAATTTTAGCCGTTTCTGGTCGTTTACCAATTCCTCCTCAATCCTTTTTCTTTCTGTCAAATCAAAAACACTTGCCACGAGCCCGATAACCTCATCTTGTGAATTCATTATAGCTCTGACGGAGACTTCTCCCCAAAATACGGTGCCGTTTTTGCGAACGTAGCGCTTCTCCATATTGTAATTATTAATTTTGCCTGCCAAAATATTTGTAATAAATTGGCGCGAGGATTCGACATCTACATTATAAGTTATATCGGCGAACGAAAAATTATACATCTCATCGGGTTCATATCCGAAAAGCTCGAGCCATTTTTTATTGGAATCGATTAGCTTACCGGTATTGTCGCTGTATGCAATTCCAACCAAAGCAGCATCGAGTATGGCGTTCAGCCTGTGCTGCTTCTCTCGGGACTCATTCTCGGCTTTCGTCCTAAGCGATATATCCTTGGCAGTGCCGATAAGTGCTTGCTTGCCTTCGAACTCGGTTATGCTAACAGATATTATCACCGGTATGCGCGTAGTGCCGTCTTTATGCAAAAGATTTGTTTCAAATTCATCCGGCAAATCCTCGCCGTTTATTCTTTTTACATAATCGGAGCTGATTAATTCCCTCATTTCTGGAGCTACTACTTGCAAAAATTCCATACCTTTTAGCTCATCGACTGAGTAGCCCACGATTTTAACAACTGATTCATTAAGATAAGTGAATTTTCCGTCTTGAATGACAAATAGCCCTTCCTGCAAACTTTGGATAAGTACGCGATATTTTTCTTCACTTCGCCTTAATTGCGATTCCATTTCTTTGCGCTCGGATATATCGACGATAATGCCACGAGAGCCGATAGACTTTCCGCCAGAGTATTTTGGTGAAGCGTAGATTATAACAGGGATAAGACGCCCGTTTTTCCCAAGTGCGGTGAATTCCATTGTCGTTGATTTACCACTTTTAACGCTTTCACGGTTAGCTATCATCCGCTCTCTATCCGACGGAATAAACATGTCGAAGGCTTTTATGCGCTTTTGAAAAATATCTTCTTTTGAAAAGTCAAATAAATCATAAGCAATTCTGCTGGTAAAAGTGATATAGCCTTCTTCGTCTAATTCGTAAACTATTTGCGGCAAAAAATCTGTCAGTTCACGCAATTTACGTTCGTTCTCTTCTATTGTGTGCAGTTCCTTTTTTCTTTCGGTTATATTTCTCGAAACGCCCAAAAGCTCGACTATTTCGTCGCGTTCGTTTTCAATGAATGTGCCTACGACTTCTGTCCAAACTGTCGAGCCATCTTTGTGGTACTGCTCAAACTCACCTATGTATAATTGCTTGGATTTTTGTTGGTTGTACTCTTGTATCAATCTTTCAAACAGCCCCGAGAGCCGCATTTTGGACGCTGGCGTCAAGGTGTCTTCCAAAGGGAAACCCATGACTTCATCGGGCGTGTACCCGCGCATCGACGAAATCGACGGACTTACGTAAGTAAAAAGCTTGGTTTTTATATCCATTACCCATACGACGTCTTGGATATTTTCATAAATAAATTTGAGCTTGTCTTCCATTTTGATTCTTTCTTTTATTTCTGTCTTTTAACATTTTGTTATATTATGATATTATTTCTGATACTCATCGACTTTTCCCACTTACCAATGCCCACAGCCTTATTTGCCTTTCACTGATCGCCGATAACTGGAAACCGACCACCTTTATTGTTGATTCTTAAATAAAAATATATCTTTTTCAATCACTGCTGCTGAACCAAAAACGCCGATACCGCCATGAATTGAGTTGAAATTCTCATCGTAAAAAGGAGAATTAACAAGCCCAATACTTACGAACCAGCTAAGCATATTGTAATCTGGCGCATAAATGCTTACTTTTTGCTTACCGAACCATTTAAAAGCAGCCCAAACGGATGGCGTTTCGATGTTTGAAATAAACGCCCAACTAGTCATATTCTTGTATTGAGATTCATCTTCCATTTTGCTGATAATATTATATGTGCGGCGGTTCATTTCGCTGGTCGGGGCGGGCAAATACTTGCCGTATTCGAGAGTGTCCAAGCACTTTATCGATAGCATGTAAAAGGCTACGTCTCCGAAGCGATTCCAAGCAATATCCAGAGAATCCACTTGATACAAATGCAGAGTGTCCTGCGGATAATAATATAGCGGCTTTGGCTCACGCGTCCAAGAGAAAGTCTGGGGTGTAGTGGTTTCGCTTGTTATAAGAGTTCCGTCTTTAAGTACAATCCTTAATTTATATTTTTTACTGGGATCTACTTTTATATTTTCGTCTATGTAAGCATAACCGGGATTATCGCCGGATTTGTAATCTAATTTATAATCTTGATTGCCTACGGAGACTGTAACTTCTGCATCTTTAATCGCGGCGTTTTCACGCGAGTAATCCGAGCTTGTTGGCTGAGTCGTGTAAATCATAATACCTGCGATTGGGCTGCCCACGATCAAATATCCTTCTACAAAAGTCTGCGGCAAATAGTCAGTAGGAGCTGAATCCTCGCAACCTCCGAAAACAAGTGCTAATAATACGGCTGCGAAGCCAAAGATTGTTTTTTTCATTTTAACAATAAAATTCATATTTTTCATTTTTCTTAATCCTTTATAAATAAATTTCTAATCTTTTAAAAACATTTTAAAATTTTACTTCAACCGAAAAAGTTGGAATTATCGGCAAAAGCTTTAAGTCTTTGAGAGATGATTTTTCGTCGCTGACGTCATAGTAGCGTGTCAGAATGTCGCGGCGGCTGTAAACGTTGTAAATATCCAAGATTACTTTGCAGGGCAAGTCGAAAAGCGTTGTCAGATAGCTTGCCGATAAATTAAGCTGATGCGAGACAGGCATCCGCAAACCGTACCGCTGCGAGGGGACAACTTTTCCGAAGCCGTAATTGTCGCCCGGCAGATATGTCTGAAAACGAGATGTAGCACCTGTATAGGATTGTCCGCTTTGCAATTGGAAAGTAGCGCCGAAATTCCATTTGTCGCTCATCAGGTATTGCAAAACTACCTTGAAATCATGCCTGCGATCGTATTTGGGGCGAAATTCTTTTCCCGAATTTATGCTGTCGAATTTAGCATTTACCCAGCCCAAGCCATAGCCAACCCAGCCGGCTAATTTGCCAACCCGGCGCTGCAAGAATAATTCCATACCGTAGGCATATCCTTTGCCAGAGAAAAATATGTCTTTTACGTCAGCGCCTTCTATGCTTCCATTTTTTATTTCAGAAATATTTTTTAAATTTTTGTAGTAGAAATCCACACTTAAATCGAGTTCGGGCATTGGTTTTGTTTCAAATGATAATATATAATGTACTGCTTCGCTTGGCTTAACGGTTTTGTCGGTAGGAAGCCATGTATCGAACAACGAGAAATCTTCCATTCCTGCCAAACGCAAATATTGGTGAAAAATTCCCCAGCAGCCTTTGACGGCTAAATTATCGAATAAAATATATTTAATCGCTAATCGCGGGTCGAAATTCATATTATCTGAGTAATCCCAGTAGCTTACTCTTAATCCAGCTTGGAAGGACAAAAGTGGCGATATGTTTGCGTTTAGCGAAGAAAAGAGTGCATAGTTCCAATCCTCGTAGCGAAGTTTCATCCGCCCGCCCCCGTTAGTGCCTTGTTCCGTTTCGCTCTCGTCGCCAGTGTAATTGTTTTCGTAGTTGAAAATATAATAGTTAATTTCAGTGCCGGAAGTCAAATTGAAAATTTCGGAAATAAACCACTCAGTGCTCGCTTTGAGTGAATAATCTTCAATAGAGTTCTCCACTTTCATTTTGAAGCCCGACATATCCTGATTCATTCCGTTATTATAGAAGCTGCCCGAAACCATTACGTTAGTAAATAAATCCTCATTAAATATATGTGTCCAGCGTCCCGCTCCCGAGAGATTACCCATGTACATTTTCATATCGAAACCGGAAATACCATAGTCGAAATTATCATAGCTTGTAAATCCGCTTAAAAAAACCTTATCTTTTGAGCCAAAGTCTTGAGATATCTTTGCGTTGAGGTCATAAAATCCAAAATCGGGAATTGGATTTTCTTTGTCTTCGCCGAGCAGTGGCTTTAATAAATCAAAATATGTTCGGCGTCCGCCTAAAAACCACGAACCGTTGCCAATAGGTCCTTCGAGCGACAGTTTCGAGGAGATAAGTCCAAGCGAAGCCAACCCTTCGAATTCATTGCGATTGCCGTCTTTTTGTGTAATATTTAGAACAGACGACAAGCGGCTGCCGTACTGTGCTGGATAGCCGCCTTTGATTAGCTCTACGTCTTTGATGGCTTCGGAGTTAAAAGTTGAGATGAAGCCAAAGAGGTGAGAAGGGTTATAAACCGTGGCGCCATCGAGCAAGACAAGGTTTTGGTCAGGCGAGCCACCACGGATATAAAGCCCGCTTGATATTTGCGAAGAAGTTAGCACGCCCGGAAGCATTTGCAGCGAACGGAAGACGTCGCTTTCGCCGCCGATGCGTATTTCCTTTATTTGAGAAATCGGCACGTTCACAGTGCTGATGCTAATTTGCCGAGTGTCTTCGGTTCTGGCGGCAATAACGTTTACTTCGCCTGTAGTTATTGATTTGCTAGAAAGTGAAAAATCTTTGCGGACAGCATTGTTTTTCGTAAATTTGATTTTTTCCTCGAAAGCGTCGAAACCTACCATAGAAACTCGAACGGTATATTCGCCGGGCTGGATGTTGGTTATCGAAAAATAGCCGCTTTTGTTGGTATAAGCCCCCCGGTTTGTGCCTATGATTGAAACAGTGGCGCCAATCATTGTCTCGGCATCAGCCGAATTGGTAATGTAGCCGTTTATCGCAGACATATCTGCCATAGCACCGCTCATATTATTTGCATCTGCTTTTGCGCTGATTACATGAATCAAAAAAGCAAGAAAAAAAACTGTGAAGTACAAAACAAGTTTGTTAATAGCATGAAACATTTTTTTTAATCCAAAAGTTACTAATAATTTTCAAAAAATAACAGTACGAAATTATCAGAATTTTTCTCCGGAAAAAAATAAAGGAAGGTGAAGCGGGCAAAATGAATGTTGAAACGGGAAAAAAAGGGAGTGAGGGGGAGAGGATTTACTCGTCTTATTGATAGGCAGGGAATTGTTTTTCCCTAATAAGCGCAATTCTGGGGCTGTCTCATAAGGTTAAAAAATGTGGGTATCATCACAAGGTTATTTGAACATGCGTGCCAGTCTTAAAAGCACGTCATTTGGCTTATGAGACAGCCCCAAGTAAAATGGCTTTTTGCAATAGCCTGCTAATAGTAAGAATACAATAGAAAATTTAAATTTTCGACACTTTGTAATTAGATTAACTGATTTTACAGGAAATTTATGAAATACATTTTTCTTTTTGTTTTCTTTACTTGTTCGGTGAATGCCCAAAATGTTTTGCAGGATTATTTCTCATCGTCCGAAATGATTTTGCTGCCTCAGACATTTTATCCAGCTCATTATATCCAACTAAAATTTAAAAATGACACAATTGTAGCCTTAAATAGAAAAATAATTGAAATTGACTCCACTTTATTAATTGAAATTTTCCGAAATAACCACATCGATACTGTCAAACTTGCACGAAAGCTGGATTCAATTAAATACAATGCAATTTTAGATTTTGATTTTATTGGTACTGACCTGCTCTTACTCTCTTCATACGAAATACAGTTCTATAAAAAATCAAGGAATTATTATGAACATTATAAAACATTAGAATTTCCTTATTTATGCACTCAAATAATGGTATTTGACTCCACCATCATTTGCAATGCTTTTTACCCAACTATGGGAAATCGAAATGATTCAACGATATGTAAAACTATTGCTATAAATACGATCACCTATGAAGAGAAATTATATGAGTATTATAACCCAAAAGGACTACAGTTTATCAATCTGCAACCAAGAAAAATAATGGATGCGAATAAATCAAAAATTCTATTATCATCTATCACAAAATATGAAATAATTGTTTACAATCAAGGCAATCCAATAGACACACTTTCGCGTGTGTCAAATTTTTGGAAGCAAGGAACTTCCTCCGAACGCCCAGATAAAGATATATTAGGCGACAGAGTGCCACAGAGGAATTATTCGGGTATGATGGACAATCAAGATAAGAAGTCATTAATGTCCAATGTTAGCTTTCAAGGAGATTATATTGTTGCGTCTTGGACATATCCCGATTCCATTAAAAGTAAAATAAAATATTTCGACGTTTGGAAAATGGAGGATAATAAATATTTCCCATATTTAGTTGATATGGTTGAAATTGACGGATTCAAGGATTTAGAAGCGAAATTTAATCCCAATAATTTCAATAATGGTCTTTACTATTGCTTTAATGATTCATGTATCGCAACCGTTGTTAATTTGTCACTTCCAATAACAAAACAATTTGATGAGAAAACGAACAAAGAAGTCAAAGAAATAAATGACGACAACGTTCTCGAAAATAAATTAAGATATAATCTTTTAGTGAGAAAAATCAAATGGTAGTTTTTTTGTTAATGATTTTAGTTCAAAGCTTGAACTGTACTGAATTATTTGATATAAAAGGAAATCAAGTACAGATAAAGTCACTGGGCGATAAGTATTTTGTTGTTTTTCACTCAGGGTTATCATGTAAGGATTGCTATATATCATTAGGAAAGGTAATTGATGATTTAGAAGAAAAAAAGCCAACATATCTTGTTACTAATTATTCTGATAACGTTTATATGAGAAAAACTATAGAAGAAATGACATCAAATTTAATGAATTACAAACAACTTCTTTTTATCAAAAAAAATAAAACTTGCTTGACTTTTCAAGAATCATTAGAAAAAGACATGTCTCCCTCGATGATTTACGTTAGCGGAGATAGAATAATATCTTTTAAATTTAATGAGCTATTCAAAGAAGGCTACTCCGAATCGTCAATTAAAGAATTGATAATTAACAAACTAAAAATTAAATAGTAGAAGCAAATAACAAGTAAATTTATTAATTCACTATATTTAACAGAAAAATTTCGTAATTTTGTAGTTATGAAAATTATCAATAATGAAAATATATGTACGAAAAATTAAAATCAATACTTGAAAAATACTTTAGTTTAAAAGAAAGATTAGAAGACCCCGAGATAAGCAATGATCCTGCCAAGTTCAGAGATATAAACCGCGAATACAAGCGTATGTCTCAAATGGCGACAGCCGCACAGCGATACGTAGGGATTTGCGAGGAAATCGACTCATCGCGTCAAATCGTTGATAGCAAAGATACAGACCACGAGATGCGGGATTTGGCATATATGGAAATCGACTCGCTGCAAGAGGAATTGGACGCAATGGAAGAAGAAATGCGAAATTTACTTATTCCAAAAGACCCCAATGATTTCAAAAATTGTATAGTCGAAGTCCGCGCCGGCACGGGTGGCGACGAAGCTGCTATTTTTGCAGGCGATTTATTCCGTATGTACCAACGCTTTGCCGATAGAAAAAATATTAAAATCGAGCTTATCGATTTTAGTGACAGCGAGCGCGGCGGTTACAAAGAAGTAGTTTTTTCGATGAGCGGCGAAGAGCTGTTCGGTTTAATGAAATTTGAAAGTGGCGTGCACCGCGTCCAGCGCGTGCCAGAAACAGAAGCAAGCGGGCGGGTGCATACCTCTGCGGCGACTGTTGCGGTATTGCCGGAAGCCGAAGAAGTAGATATTCAAATTAAAGATGAGGACTTGCGAATTGATATTTTCCGCTCTGGCGGCGCCGGCGGTCAAAACGTAAATAAGGTAGAAACGGCTGTCAGGCTTGTTCACATACCCAGCGGAATCGTTGTAGCTTGCCAAGATGAGCGTTCGCAGCTAAAAAACCGCGACAAAGCTATGAAAGTACTTCGCTCGCGCCTGTTTGATCTGGAAAGCAAAAAGCAACACGATGTAATGGCAGCATCTCGCAAGTCAATGGTGAAAACTGGCGATAGGTCTGAAAAAATTCGAACATATAATTATCCTCAAAATAGAGTAACCGACCACCGTTTGGAAGGCGACGCTAAGAATTATCCGCTGCGTGAAGTAATGGATGGCGATTTGGAGAGCGTTATCGAATCACTCCGCATAGCCGAGCGCGCAGAAATTTTACGGCAGGGAATCGATTAGTTTTCGCTTTTTAGTGAGAATTAACAAAAAACCGCCGCGTTCTTTGATTTGCAAGTATTTTTTTTGTTTAGCTAAATTATAAAAAAAACAATAATTTGTTAAGAAATCAAAAAAAATATAAAAAAATTATAAAATAAAACTTGCATATATCCGCAAAATCCCTTAGTTTTGCATTCGTCTTTAAGACATCATCAATTAAAGACAACAAGCGAAAGTAGCTCAGTTGGTAGAGCACGACCTTGCCAAGGTCGGGGTCGCGAGTTCGAGTCTCGTCTTTCGCTCGACGATTAGCATCGTCTCTTCCTCTTTATGCTGCATGCCTTGCTATCAGTTCCCCCCGATGGCGAGGCTATTTTTTTGTCATCTCAACTTTTTCTTTTAATTGATAAACGAATATGATATATTTGTAAAATGAAGTACAAATAATTATATTTTTTTTTGTTAATGTTTTGAATAATATTGGATAATCAATGGATAAATTTATAGTTCAAGGCGGCGCAAGGCTTTGCGGACGCGTTAAAATTTCGGGCGCAAAAAATGGCTCATTGGCACTTATGCCAGCAGCATTGCTTGCTCCCGGCTCTTATCATTTTAAAAATACACCGAATTTACGTGACGTTTGGACTATGTCCCGCTTGCTTACTTCGTTAGGTGCTTTTTGCGAACTTAACGGAAACGATTTATTTATCGACACCTCCAATATAACAAGCCATGAAGCGCCCTACGAACACGTAAAAAAAATGCGTGCTTCGTTTTACGTTTTGGGACCTCTTTTGGCTCGCTACGGAGAAGCTCGCGTTTCACTGCCCGGCGGCTGCGCTTGGGGACCACGCCCGGTGGATTTGCACTTGAAAGGCTTGGAAAGGCTGGGAGCTGAAATAACGCTCGAATCCGGCTACGTCATGGCTTCTGCCAAAAAATTAATTGGGAATAAATTTCACTTTGACATTTCCAGTGTAGGAGCGACTGGCAATGTGCTTATGGCAGCTACTCTCGCTAAAGGCACAACGCTTTTGACAAACGCCGCCGTGGAGCCTGAGATCACAGCGCTTGCACGGTTTCTCGTGAAAATGGGCGCGAAAATCGACGGCATCGGTACTTCTCAACTTGAAATAGAAGGTGTGGACTCGCTTCGCCCACAAGATGAAACTACTATCCCCGACAGAATAGAAGCGGCAACCTACCTGATAGCCGCAGCTATGACGGGCGGACACGTGGAGCTTGAAAACACAAATCCATATCACCTGACTGCAGTAATATCGAAATTGGAGGAGGCAGGCTGCATAATTGATGTCAATTCCGATAAAATTACGCTTGAAATGACGCAAAAGCCTAATCCAGTGGATTTGGTCGCGGCTATTTATCCGGGCATTCCGACTGACATACAGGCTCAATGGACAGCGTTTATGCTGAAATCAAGCGGTCTTGCAAGGATTACCGATACAATCTATACTGACCGCTTCAAGCAAGTTCCGGAGCTATTGCGTTTGGGAGCAGATATAGAAGTTGTCGATAATACTGCGATGGTCAAAGGAAAAGATGCGCTTTCGGGGGCAACGGTAATGGCAGCGGATTTGCGAGCTGGCGCGGCGCTTGTTTTAGCAGCACTTGTTTCGGAAGGCACTACTGAAGTTTTGAGAATATATCACATCGATCGCGGCTACGAAGATTTCGAGAAAAAGCTCGAATTGTTAGGCGCAAACATCAAAAGAGTGAAAACTGATTTGATATAAAATAAAGGTTGTCAGTTATCAGTTTTCGGT
>JBBRJR010000056.1:0-12153 GCA_038218865.1 Kapaibacterium sp. (SeqCode)
TATCCACTTTCCTAAACAACTGCCAAATTATGACCAGATGGTCAGCGATACAACAGGAGCGGCTGATTCGAATGAAATTCATATAACACAACTTCGCGAATTAGCTTGTGAATTCAGAGCTTCAGAGCCAGGTTATTTTGAAATTAAAGTAAATGAAAACGTTGAGATCGAAATTATTCAACTCAGTAACGGAAGCTCCTTTTTTCAAAGAACAAGCCTTTATGGGCAATCTAATTTTCAACCGGTATCAATCTCATCGGTTCTAAATCTTTATATGCCATATGGCTTGGTAGTATATAAGGATGGAATACCTAAGTATATGGAATTGTTTTTCTTTGATGGTTCCCTTCATAATTCGATGGAGGAGTTTTCTGATCCGGGCTACGAGGTAGAAACACCGCCAATGGAATAGTTGAAAATTAAAAAAGATTCCTTGGTTATCATTGCGCAGGTGCAACACCTCTTCCCTTTCCGAACAGAGAAGTTAAGACCTGCTACGCCGATGGTACTGCCCGAGGGCAGTTCCGTGTGGGAGAGTAGGTAGCCTCGCAAGGTTACTTTAATAAAAAAGAACGTTACATTTATTTGTAACGGACTTTTTTGCGTTATATGTGTGAAACATTTTTAATGAATCTATGCTCAATATTCCTAAAATGATGTAAATAATAATTTATTTCTACTTATTTAAAAAATATTTTGTAATATTTAAAAAGATTTGTAAATTGGAATAAATAAATTTGCGTGTTGCAAATTTAAAAATTATTTTTTCTAATATTTTATGGAGGCCTTATGAAAAAGTTTTATGCTCTTCTCTTCTCTTTCTCGGTTCGTGTAAAGAGACCGATGACGCTATCATTCAATCTGATGTGATGCCAAAAATATCTAATAACAGCAATCCGTATGAAATTGTGGGTGATCTACACAGCCAAGGTCTAGAGTTTATTAAAAACAATTACTTGGATGAAATAAACCCTAATATAGTTCAAGATAGTGCTACGCTTTACAATAATCTTACACAAGCAACAGCTGAGTTTGTAAAAAACATTACAGATTCTCTTTACCCTGGCAATACGATCACTATAACAGAAATTTCTAACAGTCTCCAAAGTACAGAACCGGTTGTATCCATTTCAATAGAACAAAAATTGGATCTATTGCTTAATGATCCTAACTTAACTACTACAGAAAAAAATTACATTCAAAAAATATTTAATGCAATAAATCCTGATACATTTGAAGAAGAAGAATTTAATAACACTGTTAATATCTTTTGCAATAGGATAATTGAAATCGAGACAGATATCTTAGCTAATGTTTCAAATGAAACAGAAAAAATGCATCTTTTATCATTTACGGCAGTCTTAAGAGACAGTTACTCATATTGGTTTGTTGAATTTAATAACCCTAATTCTTTGTGGTTTGCCTTAAATATTGGGAATCCACCTGGATTAACAAAAAATATAGAAAAAACCTTGGGATTAAGTAAAAGGGAAAAGGCATTGGGCACAGCTTTAGTTTTAAATGCCCTCGAAGATGCAGGTGGTGCTATAGCAGGAGCAGCTGTTGGAGGTGTAGTGTTCGGCCCTGGTGGAATGGTAATGGGTGCAACTGGAGGTGCTATTAGAGCGACTTTGAAAAGCTTAATTGTAACAGCAGTAGTAAATAAAATATTTGACTTGTTTTAAATAACCATACGATAGCAATTATGATACTTAACGTAAGATATGCAGGGGATATCAATGGATTACTTGTCGTCATTTTGGTACCAATTGTATTTTTAATATCAGCATTCTTGTTTTTGTGGTTAGCTCGAAAGAATAACAGTAATCGTCATAAAAAAGTTGGAGATGAGTGTATTCTTATGTTCACAATTACAGCATTTCCAAAAGTATTTATTGGAATATTAACGTACTATTTTGATTACTTTTATTTTGAAAGTGCATGGTATATTTTATGTATTCCGTTATTGTTTTATATTTGGTATTTATTTTATAAAAAAGTAATGAAGATATATAGATATTATGATGATAAAAATCCAATATTGAAATCCGATTAGAGATTAATGACTCTGCCGATGGTACTGCCCGAGGGCGGTTCCGTGTGGGAGAGTAGCCAGCCTCGCAAGGTTACTTTAAAAAAAAGTACGTTACAAGAAATTGTAACGGACTTTTTTTTTGGATTTGGGGCTGAGTGCGTTGGGGAAAAAAGGTTTCCAGTTTTCAGTTTCAATTAAAAAACAGAATTGATACAGCTGGGGCTGTCTCATAAGTGCAGTATTATACGAATTGCGAGGTCAGTGCGCATTGTAAGTCATTGATAGGTATAGATTCTCGCTTTTGCGGGAATGACAAAATTGCTTGGATTTCGACTTATCGGGGCAGCCCCAGCTAAAACAGACGTCATGCTACAAGCAGCAGGTATCAAGGAAGAAAGGTTGCAAGTTGAGAGCGATATAGCAGTTAGTCAATTTAAATCTTTACCACCTACGGGGTGTGAACTTTTCAGGGTTAGTGATTCTGGCGCTTTCGCCCGTCGCTTTGATTACAAATAAGCCGTGGCTTGAGGCAAAGGAATCAGCTCCACTGTCTTTTCCGATATAAGCAACGGCACCGATTACATTCTTTTCCTTGTAATCTTCAAATATTATTCTAAATTCGCTAAGTAATTCGAGAAACTTGGAAACATCGCTCGTGCTTAGCGTTGTTTTTACTTCGACTACGACGATCTCAGACCCATTAAGTGCAATAATGTCAATTTCATAATCTCTATCGTTATGATGTTTTTTGCGACGCATCATAGTGTCATTTACCATGATATTCCTATCATTCAGAAGCCTAACTAATGAGCCTTCGACTAATGATTCCACGAATCTGCCCCACCGAGAATCATATTCTGCCGACTTTTTCATCAGTTTTTTTAATGTATAATCAGTTGCTTGAAACTTCTTATCGGTCTCCAAAGAAGAGTTAGCTAATAGCTCCTTCGTCTCTTGAAATTTTCTATTAGTTTCCAAAGAAGAGCTAGCTAAAAGCTCTTTGGTCTCTTGAAATTTTCTATTAGTTTCCAAAGAAGAGTTAGCCAAAAGCTCTTTGGTCTCTTGAAATTTTCTATCGGTTTCTTGAAACATTTTTTCAGTTTCCAAGGAAGAATTAGCCAAAAGTTCCTTCGTCTCCTGGAATTTTCTATCAGTTTCTTGAAACATAAACCAAACCTTATCAAAACTAAGGTCTTCAGTGGCATGTTTTGTTGTCAGTTCCATTGTATTATCTCGCAAATAAAAATTATAGTTACTAATTTAATGACACTCAGTTTTATATTTTATTGGATAATTTTAGAGGCATTTTTATTTCTGAGTATAATGAATATCTAATATATATTTTTAAAGAGCAAGGAAGAAAGGTTGCCGGTTCCCAGCTTCTGTTCCCGGTTATAGCCAAAAAAAACCTTTTACTTTCCTAAAAAAGTAAAAGGTTTTTTAATCTAATTTAATCGAATAATTCTTTAAAAATTCAAAAGAGATTCGCCCCAAGTCATGTCTTCCGGAACTAAAACGCGTCCGCAATTTTCGCAGAAAAAGACTCTTTCCGGATTGGTGCGAAGCTCGACAATCTTTTGTGATGGAACGGCACTGTAGCAGCCGGTGCAAGAGTTTTTCTTGACTGCAACCGCTACGTCCGTATGAAACTGACGTATTCTTTTGTACTCTTCGGTCGTTTCCGCATCCAAAGCGGTAACAATAGATTTTCTTTTGCGTGTCAAAACTTTCACCTCGTCGTTTTGCTCGAGCGAAAGGCTTTCGAATTCTTCATGCTTGCGTTTAAGCTCTACATCGGCTTGCAAGTATTCTTTTTTCTGGTCTTCCAGTATCCGAAGTATATTTTCTTCCTTTACGCCTTCGGTTCGCATACGAGTAGAAAGTGTCTCATGCTCGTTTTTGAGATGTTCAATTTCTTTGTTAACCGCGTCGAATTCTTTGTTATTGCGGCTCATGAACTGTTGTTTGCTGAGTTCGTCTTCTTTTTCTTTAAGTTCGACTAATGTAACTTTAGCGGTAGCAACAAAATCGCGAATATCTTTCAATATTCCTTCTGTTTCGTCGTGAATTGCTTTCATACTTTCGGCAATTTGCTCTTTTTCGGTAACTTGCTCGGGCAAATCTCCAAATTCTTCTTTTAAATCGTCAAGCTGGGTATCGATATAGGATAGGGCAGCCAACAACTGTATTTTAGTTGCCATTTAATTGTACCATTTTATTTTAACATTATTTAAATATTCTTTTTGACTTATTTCAAATGTACCATTCGAGCTGTATCTGACTGGATTTGTGTAGCTCACTGAAACATCAATTTTTAATTCATTATTCAAATTATCGCTTAAAAGCCTCGCTATGCCTAAGGAGACAAATTGTTCCATTTCATAATGCCCCGGGTCGATAATCATAATTTTTCCACTTGCTGCGTGGAATGTATGATAACTCACGTCAGCTGTAATAAAAGCGTCGGCTCCGCTAGCGATTGCTTCATCCAAAAAAGAGGAGCCACTTCCGCCGATGATAGCAATTTTTTTTATCAAATCGGTACGCCCGAAATTATATTTAACAGGAGCAAAGAGCTTGTCGGAGACAAGTCGAGCCAAATCGCGACCAAAAAGTTCTGTCTCTGGCTCTGCTACAATCCCTATGCCACATTCAGGAAAATTATTATTAGGCATTAGAAAACCTGTTACTTCCAATCCAAGCTTTTCGGCTAATATGTGGCTTGTGCCTAATCGATAAGCATCGAAAGCAGTATGGACGGATATAACGGCTATAGAATTTTGTATAAGCAAAGTCGTGAGCTCGCCAACCCGCTCATTGTCGATTATTTCGGCAAGAGGCTTGTAGATTAGCGGATGGAAAGTAATTATAGCGTCTGCTTTCAGCTCAATTGCTTCTCGCACCACTTCTGGCGTTATTTCGAGCGTAACGAGCACGTGCGAGACTTCGAGCCTGCCGCTTTGCAATTGCAATCCTAACCTGTCTCCTTCGAAACCGGATTGGCGAGGCAGTATATCGTCAATAATTTTTACAAGATTTTCTATTAACATTAATTCTTTTTTTATAATGTTTTTATAAATTACACTTTCCTTAACTTCAAAAATACAAAAGATATTTTTCTAATACAATTGAAACAATTAATAAAACGTTTATATTGAAGTAAAATTAAAAATAAGTGATAAATCATGCTCAAAAATCTATTAATCGGGTTGTTTTTTGTGTTATTTTCCTCTCAAATATTTTCACAGACGAAAGGAGGAAATACGGCTTTTAATCCCGATACCGTTTTCATTTTTAAATCGCCAAGAAAATTGCTTACTTTAAGTGAGGAGATGAGTAATTATACGCAAGCTGCTGCTCTGGATTTGCTTTTTTCTAATTACGGTTTTGCTGTGGGGGTAAATTATCAAAGTTATTTATCAAAAGATTTCGCTTTAGGAATTAAGTTCTTTATTTCCGGCGCCCGAAGTACCGACGAATACGAGTACTACGACTACGTTACCGGCGAGCGAGTAGTGCCGGACAAAGTGAATCGCTTGTTTTTAATGCCGCTTATCATTTCAGCAAGGCAGTTTTTATTCAGCAACTCGTTGGATAAATCTTTCAAGCCTTACGTCGCCGTCGGCGCTGGACCGGCTTTTATTCTATCAACGCCTTACAGTAAAAGTTTTCTCTCGGCATTCAGCTATGCTCAAGGGTACGTAAAGCCAGCACTGAGTGCAGCTATTGGAGGCGTTATCGGCTCGGAAACAAAATCATATATGAGTATAAATATTGATTATTATTACATTCCATTTGGCAAAAATGGCTTGGAAAGCGTTTTGGGGCATCCGATTAAAGATTTTGGTGGCGTTTTCCTATCGCTTTCAATTGGTGGATTTTATTGATATAATAGTAAATTATGTCTTCTTAATCCAAGGTAGGTTGTCTAAATCAGCATTACCTCCGGAAAGTATCACGCCGACTTTTTTATTTTTAAAAATATCTTTATTTTCCATAATGGCGGCTAAAGGGACAGCAGCAGAGGGCTCTACTACAATTTTCATTCTTTCCCAAATAAGGCGCATAGCAGCTATTATGGTTTCGTCGCTTGCGGTGAGGATTGAATCGACAATTTGAATAATTATAGAGAAAGTAATCGTGCCCAACGAAGTGCGCAAGCCGTCGGCGATAGTATTTGGATTTGTTATCTGTATCAACTGCCCAGCGTAAAAAGAGCGGCAAGCATCGCCGGCACCGTAAGGCTCGCCAGCAAATACTCTGATAGACGGAGTCATAGATTTCGCTGCAATAGCCGTGCCGCTTAAAAGCCCGCCGCCACCAACAGGAGTAACAATCATTTCCATGTATGGTACTTCTTCGATAAATTCTTTGGCAGTTGTGCCTTGCCCTGAGATAACGCTGTGGTCGTTATAGGGATGGATAAACAGAGCGCCAGATTTATCAATGAATTTTTGACAAGTTTCCTCGCGGGAAATCAAATTCGGCTCGCAAAAAATAATGTCCGCTCCGTACGCTTTTACGGCTTCTATCTTAGATTTAGATGCATCCTGCGGCATAATAATTGTTGCTTTCGTTCCGGATAAATTGGCAGCCAAAGCCAATGCTTGAGCGTGGTTGCCCGAGCTGTGAGTAGTAACTCCTTTTTTAAGTGTATCTTTCTCGTTGCTCAGAACGGCATTAAGAGCGCCACGGAATTTAAATGCTCCAACCTTTTGGAAATTTTCACATTTAAAATATATTGAGCATTCAAGTAAGTTATTGAGATATGATGATTCAAGCACAGGCGTCTTGTGGATAAATGGCTTTATCCTATCGTGAGCTTGGCTGATTGAATCAAAATTAGGTAAATTCATTTTATTTGTCATGTGAGTGAGTTTTTTACAAATCTTTACTTTCAATGTGCAATATAATAAATATATTCATTAAAAAAAAATAATATTTGTTATATTAGACAATATTAATTATTAGTTATGGTTATAATTCATTTGTGTGTTCTTTAAACTTGTAAGTAATTTTAATATTTTAAGTAATTTATACCATTTAAGCAATTTAAATAATTTAAGAACGCTTAAAACTTTTATCCAAATCGCCGAGCGAAATTTCCAGTATAATTGGCCTGCCGTGTGGGCAAACATAAGGCATAGAGCATTGCATAAGGTTTTTTGCAAGTGAAGCCATTTCTTCAGGTATAAGTTTTTTCCCTGTTTTTATAGCCAGTTTACACGAATAAGTAGCGGCTAAATTTTCTCTTGCCGCCGAATGGCTTATTTTTCTATTTTCTGCGTACTCGTCCAAAATTTCTAAAAAAGAATTTGCTGCCAAACCCTCGGGTATGTCGAGAGGAACAGCTGTGATTTCGAGCGAGCCATCATCTTGGAGCTTGAAATCGTAGCCCAATCCAAGCATTTCGCTGTCTATTTCTCGAGCTACAGCTATTTGTGCCGGGCTTATTTTTGTGGCAATCGGGAACACAAGTGCTTGCGAGTTGGCAAGTTCGCGATTCATTGACTTTATAGCTTTTTCGTAAATAATCCGCTCGTGTGCATTGTGCTGGTCGATTATCAAAATCCCCGTTGGGCTTTGCATTAGTATATATTTATTATGAATTTGGAAAAATTCGGCATCGCGAGGGATTTCTATTCGATTTGTTGCCGGATGTATCCCATCAAATGATTGTGTTTCATTTTTGCCGAAAAGAACATCAAAAGCGGACGCTTTGCCAAAGCTACTTTCTTCGCTCTTTACGTTCATCCAGTTGGAATTATTGCCTGACCAATTTGATTTTCCTCGAAAAGAATCTGAATAATTTGGTCTATTCGAATGATTAAATCCATCATTGTGCGGATCGATAATCTCGCCAGTTAATTTATTGACTAGTACATTTTCGGCGCCCTCGGGCTGCTGCAAATTCATTTTGAAAAAAGGCGATCTCGATTCTTGGCTCGCCAATCTGTGCTCAGGCGTTAAGTTATGCTTTTTCAAAGTGTTAGCGACAGCATGTCGGACTGAATTGTAAATATATCGGTCATCATCAAATTTCACTTCATTTTTTTGAGGATGAATATTGACATCCACTCTCTCGGGATCGACATCAAGATTAATCACAAAAAGCGGTTTGTGATTTTTCTCAAGCAAATGCTCAAAGGCTGAGTAAACGGCGTAGCTCAAGTTCTTGCTTTGGATCATCCGCTTATTCAAAAAAAGATATTGATTGCTTGCGCTCGATTTAGCTAAATGCGGTAAGCCGATGTAGCCTTGTATTTGGATTTTCTCATCGATAAACTCTAATGGCAAAAGCCCGCCCTCGACAGTTTTCCCGATAATATTGCGAATCCTTTCTTGCTGAGTTTCCTTGTGAACGTCGAAAATCATTGTTTCGTTATCATAAAACGTAAAGCGTTTGTCGTAGTGGCTGATAGCAAGCCGAATGACTGTATCGGAAATATAACGAAATTCTGTCAGGTCTGATTTTAGGAATTTTTTACGCGCCGGGACGTTATAGAATAAATTGCGGACTAAGACTTGAGTTCCATTGTCGCAATCGATAGGAGAAATTTCAGGGACTTTCATAGGTTCGGTAACAAGCGACCAGCCATGCTCGTCGGACGCTCTTTTCGTGCGGATTTCCATCGAAGCAACGGCAGAGATAGACGCCAGAGCTTCTCCACGGAAGCCGAATGACATAATGCGCTCTAAGTCTTCAGAGGTTTTGATTTTACTTGTGGCGTGCCGTTGCGGAGCAAGCATTAAATCCATGCGGCTCATGCCTTTACCGTTATCAACTACATGCAAAAGCGTTTTGCCAGCCCCGCGAACGATGATAGCAATTGAATCTGCACCTGAATCCAAAGAATTTTCAACTAATTCCTTTATAACGGATTCAGGGCGCTGGACTACTTCGCCGGCTGCAATCTGGTTGGTTAAGTAATCGGGCAGTATCTTTATAGTTTCGTCGCTTAGCTGCATTATCCTATTCAAATTAAAATTAGACGTATAATAGCGATAGAGATTGATTAAAATGTTAAACGATCTTGAATTGTTCTCTGTGCCAATGAAACTATAGAAATATAATTCGCTTGTGAAATAAATTTTGTGGCTTTCCATAAAATTTTTGTATTTTTGTTTCATTTGGATAGTTTTTTATGGCAATAAAAGAAAAATATCTGCAAAAGCTTTGGAAAGTTCTCGAATCAAAATATTTTATATTATTTATTGCTGTAGCTTTTTCCTTATACGGCTTTTTCAGATGGAGCGATTTTTCTGACCACGTTGATAAAGTAGCCGAAAAGATAAAACAATCGCGAACTTCTGATAACTTAACAAAAGAAACAAAAGAAATCGAAATGAGTTTTGCCGACATAGAAAAAAAAGTATTGGGCACAAATCAAGATGTGATGTACTGTTTTGTAAGAAAAAATAAATTGCTGGAAAGCAGAGAATTGGAAATCAAAAATAGCGGTTTAACTTACCGAATAGAAATAAAATCACTCGTCAGAGGCAAATCGGAAATAACAATTGTTTCGGGCAAGAGCAAGCCCCTACCGCGTCAAACGGCAGATAGTGTAATCGACCAATTTGTAGATTATATTAGTAAATAATAATTATAAAATTTTATTTCGTCTCATACGCCACGATATTTAAGTAAAAATAATTTAGTCATTTAAAAAAAATATCGTATATTTAACTTTGGCATAAATGTCTGAAATTGTATTTGTAAAAAAGTATAAAAAATTTAATTGAATGTTTTTTGGAATGAATTTTGTTTGTATAGAATAAAATAATCCGAAAAGGGGGCTTATATATGAATGATATAATAAAAATAGCGATTTGCGAATCGGACACATTGGCTATGGAAGCTATTATATCATCCGTAATTAATGCTAACTACCTGCCTGAATACGTTGTTTTTGCATCGCCAAGCCAATTTAAATGCGATCCGGGTCATCATGATTTTGATTTTTTGATTATCGATTTAGATGAAATTGCCGTCAATTATACATTTTTGAAAGAGTTTAAAATTGCTTGCCCGCAAATAGATATAGTTCTAATCCACAGCGATCTGGACGAGGTAGATTCGGCAGGATATATTTTGCATGGAGCAGATATTTTTATAAATAAATCCAATATGTCTCGTATTGGTAATATTTTAGATAAATATATTTTGATTAAAGCAAAGCGTCGGAAAACCAATTTTTTTGAAAGTATCGACATAGAAAAAAAATCAAATCGGCAATATTGGGACGCCGAGAATGACAGCCCTACGACACATCTTTTGCAGCAAGAAATAGTAGAACTTTTGAAAAGCGAAGAAAAACTGCGTCAGAATCAGCATTTTTATAATACTATCTTAGAAAACATACCGAATGTGATATGTGTGAAAGACATCAAAACGATGCGATATACTTATATCAATAAAGCATTTGAAAAAATAATAGGCTACACTCCGAAAGAGATAATCGGGCGAAACGCCTACGACCTTTTTTCAAAGGATTATGCCGATTTTTATACCGCAAAAGATATGCAGTTGCTCGAAAATAAAAAACAAATCGACGTATGCGAAGAAATGGTTTTGACAAAGGACAATAAGCTCAAAATATTTTTCACAAAAAAATTATTGATAGGGGATAAAGAGGGCAATCCTAATATTTTGCTCGGCATATCCGAAGATTTGACCGAAAGCTATAAAGCACAAGAAGAGCTGCGGAAAAGTGAAATGCGGTTTTCTAAGATATTCAATTCGAGTCCTGTTGCTATTTTTGTTTTGTCTGCACAGACGAAACATTTTATAGACGTAAATTCTAAATTTTTGGATATTTTGGGCTATACTCGCGAAGAGGTCATTGGCAAAAATATAAAAGATTTCGACGATGTTTTTGATGAGATGGCATTTGAGATGGTTTCCTCGGCTCTTACCGAATACTCAGGGTTTATAAACAAGGAAATTGATGTCAAATCACGCACTGAAGCTGTCAGTACACTTTTGGTTTCACTTGAACACATGGAATTTTCAAGTGAAAGTTGGGGGATATTTATGGGCTTGGACATAACTGAGCGAAAATTAGCGGATATTGAAATCCAAGCAGCCCTTGAAAAGCAGAAAGAACTTAATTTACTGAAAACGCAATTCATTTCTATGATTTCACATGAATTCCGTACACCTCTGACGACCATTATGCTTTCTACCGATCTTTTGAACAGGTATTCGGACAGGTGGCAAAAAGAAGAGCGGGACAAGCATTTTATACGCATAAAAGATACAATTTTGAAAATGACGCAGCTAATGGAAAACGTGCTAATTATCGGCAGGATTGACAGCGGTAAGTTTATGTTTAATCCAGAAGAAATTGATTTACAAGATTTTTGCAAGCAAATAGCAAAAAGCATAGAATTCAGTTCTGGCTCGACGCATAAAATAAATATTAGCTTCGTTAATAATTGCGGTAGCCGAATGTTCGACGAAAATTTATTAGGACTGATTATAAACAATCTTTTGTCGAATGCAGTAAAGTACTCCCCGTCGGCTAAAGAAGTCGAGTTCAAAGTATTATGCAATGCCAACAATACGCAATTTATATTCAAGGATAATGGTATTGGCATACCGAGCGAGCAATTAAATCATTTGTTCCAATCATTTTTCCGAGGCAATAACGTCGGACCAATAGCTGGCTACGGATTAGGGTTGTCAATAGTTAAAAAATGTATCGATACGCATAACGGCGAAATCGTTGTAGAAAGCCAGCCGGGCTTGGGCACGACTATGATAGTAACGCTTCCCGTCTCATAGATATATCGAAACCTAACAATAATAAAAATCACATTCGTTTTATAATTTTTATACAATTAAAAATTTGTAATTTTTCTTTATGTGTTTTTTCCTTATATTTAAATGTGTAGAAAATTGCACAGTTTAAAAGAATAAGCGGGGGGCATTTGTTTACAGCAATTATAGTGGGAGCGATTATCGGCTTTGTTTTGGCAATGCCGCCCGGACCAGTCGGAGTTTCGGCTATGAAACTCGGCATTAATTCGGGCAAAAGACCAGCGATGTTTATGTCGATTGGTTCTGGCTTAATGGATATTTTCTTTTCATTGGCAGCTGTTTTCGCAGCATCGGC
>JBBRJR010000057.1:0-12099 GCA_038218865.1 Kapaibacterium sp. (SeqCode)
TGGCGCAAAGCATTATCTTTTCCTATCGCAGCCAAGAAGAAAAGTACGCCAAAGCTCATGAAAAAGCTATTTATCTTGAAAACGAGTTGCTCAAAGCAGAAGAAAATATGCTGGCAGAGCAGAATGGTTTCGAGCTGGAAAAAGCTAATTTCGAGCAAGAGCGAATTAATTTGACAAATGAAATCCATCACAAAAAGAACAGCATTTCCTCGCACGAGCAAACTATTTCCGAGCTTATGGGGCGCATTTTAGTTTTAGAAAATTCGGGCGATGATGCAAATTCCACTATGTCGGAAATGAAGCAGCAGCTCGCAGAACTGGCGAAAACCAATGCCGAGCAAACCGAAACCATCGCTATGACCTCCGGACAGGTTATTTCGCAGATAAATGAAATCGACGAACTCGGAAAAAGTTTACAAGAATATGCTGATTTGGAACTCCAAATGAGCGACCAAAATGAATATGTACTTCTGCTCGAAGAGGAACTTTCTGGGCTTAAAAAGAAATTGGAAGAGGAAACAAAATCGCTTCAGGGATCTGAAAGCAATTTTTTGACACTTACATCGCGATTCGAAGAACTCGATACGCTTGCACAATCGGGCGATGAAAATATAAAGTCGCTAAAAGTAGCATTGGTGAACAATTCTGAGCAAAACCTGCGCCAAGTCGCAGAAATTGAGGAATTGACACAAAAAATAAATATGATGCAAGAAAAAATGAACTCTATGCAAGAACAAAATTTGGACTTAACGCAAGAATTCAATAATTATAATGTTTTGAAAAATAAATTTGAAATATTGGACGAACTTTTTGAAAATCAGAAGAAAGAAAATGAAGTTTTGTTAGAGTACAAAAGAACCTTGAACAACAAAATTACCTCCAATAACGGCGAACTGGATTTGCTCAAAAGCGAAAACGAAAAACTCAACGCCCGCGTTTCAGATTATTCTGTCGAAGTAGATTTGTTAAACGAAGAGCTAACAAAAAAGACGGAAAAGCTAAGTCAGAAGACTGAAGAGCTAAGTCAGAAGAGCGAAGAGCTAAGTCAAAAGAATGAAGAGTTGAATCAGAAGAGCGAAGAGCTAAGTCAAAAGAATGAAGAGCTAAGTCAAAAGGACGAAAAGTTAAATCTGAAGAACAAAGAAATAAATCAGAAGAACGAAGAAATAATTCAAAAATCGGAAGAAATAGAAATTGCTAAAAAAGAGGCGAGTTTGGCAAAAGACGTTATTTTCGATATTCCAAGCCAAGAAAGGATAGATCAACTTACGCAAAGTTTGGAAATTTTGCATGTTAATTTAAAAGAGAAGGACTTGCAAATCGAAAAGCTGACTCAAAAGGCGGCATCGCTTGCTTCGAGGGCTGCTTCGCAAAATTCGCTTGATTTATTTGCCGAGTACGACCGCGACAATCAGAAGAAATTGATGAATGAAAATGCGAAATTGCAAGCGGAAATAAATGCCAACAGCGATTTAATCGAGCAATTGCAGTCCGAGATAAATTTGCAGCAAAGTGCCGAGCTAAAAGATTCGCAAGAGGAAATGATTACAACTCTTGCCAACGATACAGCGATAAAAGACTCGCAAATAACGAATTTGCGTAGCAAAAACGAAGCTCTCGAGGAGCTACTGCGTACGCGATACGAGCAAATTGATTTACTCGAAAAAGATTTAAATGCTCAGTTGGAAGCCAAAAAGAATAGCGAAGCTGCCAAAGCGAAAATAATCGAAAAGGTCAGCTCGCTTATAGAAAAAATTGAAAAGATGGACTAATTGCATGCTTACTCTTCTATTTAAAATACACACTGCGGGCCTAATCAGCTGATAGCCAGTAGCTTAGCTTTAGCATGAAAGAATTTATTCCGGGCGAAGTCGCGGCATCGAAGGCGTTTTGGCTGGTTATCTTTTGCCAATGATTTACATAATCATCATTATGTATTTGCCAAACGCCGAAGAAAACGCAACCGGGCTTGTATTCCCACCTAAGCACGGCACTTGCAGTGAAGGCTTTATAGAAAAAATCTGAATTGGGCAAAGCGAATTCCTCGCTTTTGTCCTTGACTAAATAATCTCCCCCGAAGTCCTTGTATATGCTTGTACCGGCGAATTTACCATAAGTTTTCATATTTAAGTCATTGCGTCCCAAAAGCTCGGAAAATGATAGATATTTGCCTTGCGAAACGAATGGATTTGCGTAAAATTCGAGCGTCAAATCGGGCGTGAAAGAGTAATTCAGCTTGAAGCTCAAAGACAATTCATTTTGACGTAGCTTGCCGAAAATATACCGCTTTGCGTAGGTTTCGGCAGAGTTCCTGTCCAATGTCATAAGGTATTGGCGCGGATTTATCGAATATGTATAATTAATCCCCGAAACGAATTTCCAACGCATTAGTTTGTATTCAAAGCTTATATGTCCTGAGGCTTGGCGGTCGCCGTAGCCGCTTGCAGCAGATCCAATATTCATATCCAAAACGTAATGTTTCGAGTAATCGGTGCTATAGGCAATATTCCAGTCGATTTTTGGCGGCAGCGCCATCATCATTCCGCCACGTGTTTTTGTGTCTGACCAAGATTTTGTGTAGTAAGAAAGGCTGAATTCCACAGAATGATAATTATGAAAAGTAAAGGATGAGTAGAATTCAAAGGGCATGCTCATTTTTTCGCCTGCGTAGTTTGTGTTGTAGTGCGAATAGAGCGAGAAACTATATCGATAAAAAAGCTGAGACGGCGAGTTTTCTCTATATTTCAAAAGTCCGGAGAATCTATGCTCGTCGGCGTGTTGCAAAATGCCGAAATCATTTAAATTAAGTCCCGGCGATTCGGTATAATATCCAGCATTCCAAAGCCAATGCTCGCCGGCTGATTTATAAAAAGCGATTTGCCCGATAAAACCTGTCAAACTCGTAGCGGCGGAATCGAGCCGGAGGTGCTTGGCGTCGGGGCGTTGGAAAAGCTGCGTTGTCTGCTGCTCAAGCTCAAAAATGCGTTTTTGGGACGCCAAAATATGAGAGAAGCCAAAATTAGCCTGCAGTTTATATTTTTTGTCAGCGAAATAATAATTCAAATCCGTGCCGCCGGAGTAAGCTGCTTTGTTGTAGGCGTCGGACGTATATAGCGAATTATTGCCACGATTAACAGAAGTCAATATCATTCCCAAATTTGAGCCTTCCTCGTCAAATTCCTTGGAAATTCTGCCAATATTGTAAAATGATAGCGGATAAACCACTTTGCGGAATTTAGAATTATTATCAGTGTCGATAAAGCGAGCTGATTTTTCATTTACTACGCAGGACATAGCCGCAAGTGACAAATTATCTCCGGTAGTGGAAGTGATTTTCGCTGCTGCCAAAATATCAGTAGAATTTATATTTTCGACAAAATATTTATTATGAGGCAAGCGTGGCGGTGAGCCTACACGGCGCGAGTAATAGTAATTTATGCCCGTGTCTTCAAAAAGCGAATTCCCCTCGACGAAAAAGGGTCTTTTCTCTTCGTAATGTGTTTCAAATTCAGTCAAATTCAGCCGTGCTGGATCCGCTTCGACTTGCCCGAAATCGGGATTTATCGTGGCGTCCAGCGTAGAATTGCTGCTCAAGCCAAATTTCAAATCAAGCCCAGCGCCAAATGTATAAGCGTTTTTTTTAAAGAAATGATCGTCTTGATTTACTCTGTCGATAACTAATCGCGAGCTCATGTAGGGCATAATCTCAATGTGGCTTGATTGCTCAATTCCCGAAATGCCGCGTAGCTTGCCAAAGCGAGAAGACCAGCCTATTGAACTTTTCGGTACCATTACCCAATAGCTGTCCTCCTTGGAAGATGGCGTATATTGATTTATGTTAAGCCCGAAAACAATTTCGCCGGTATTGTTAAAACGCAATTGGCTGAAAGGAATGGCGATTTCAGCAGTCCAGCCCAGCGAATCGATATTTGATGAGCCGTACCAAACGGGATTGTAATTATAGTCGCGGTCGCCTTCGGAATCCGAAGCGTGGTAGTAGTCAGCCCGGACGCCGGTAGCCGAAAGGGCGAAAGAGTAAGCTGTCATTTGGTTGTTGTATGAGTCCAACGAAATGATAATTCTTTCGGAATTTCCCATATTGTCCCGTCGCGAGACGAAAGAGCGGATGGCGTCGCAATCACGGCGGTACATACGAGCACCAATGAACAATTGATGTGCATCATAAAGAATGTACACCTCGATTCTTTCGTTTGGCTCTGAGCCTTCTACGGGGTCTTTATTCGTGAAGTCAGTTATTTTCTCAGCCTGCTGCCAAGCCGCTTCATCGATCTTGCCATCTATTTCTAAATTTTGATTAGTCCTTACAGCGGTCGCTTCTTTTTTTTGTAATTCTTTCGTTTGTGCAAATAATAAGAAAACGGAATTTGCCGTAAAGAATATAATTAAAAACAATGATGTTCTTACCCATTTATTAAAAAAGCGCATACTTAACCAAATTTTAAAAAATACTACATGACTTTCAAAATGCAAAATTACGAAATAAATAATGAGAAAAATTCTTATCTTTGGAAAAAATAAATCAATCCAAGTGCGTACTGCTCAAAAAGCACTGCTCGGCTTGTATGTAAGATATTAATTTGCGGTAAAGTTCAGAATATTGGAGCAGCTGGGAATTGCCGATGAGTACAATTTTTTGGCGGGCGCGAGTAAGCGCAACATTTAATTTCCTATCGACCAAAACATTATCCAACATCGATATATTGCTGATTTTATCTATATCATAGATTTGATTGACGGCAAAAGAAAATATAATAACGTCCCGCTCGGAGCCTTGGAATCGCTCGACTGTGTCTATAGTAACAGCCTCGCTCGTCTCTTTCGAGCATAGCCCTTTGATAAGCGAGACCTGCGCCCTAAATGGGCAAATAACACCTACGCTCGACGTCTTGAAGTCCTCGCCCAAAGCAGACTTTATTTCATTTAGTATTTTTACGGCTGTTCGGGCTTCGGCGTGGTTTATTTTCTTACCTGTTTCGGCTTGGGTATCTATAAAAACAATATCGTAAACAGACAGTATATCCAGTATCTTTGTGCCTATTGGGAATGCGTTGTCTGCCTCGCGCTGAGGAGACAGCAATAGTTTATTTCCGTAAAATAAATTATTGGCAAGTTGCATAATATTGAAATTCATACGCGCTTGGTGGGTGAGCATGCCGAAAGCAGAAGTCCAGTTCTTCTTTTTGGCATTTGTCAGCATTCTTTCGAAATAGGAAACACTCAAATCGCGAAGTGAAATTTCTTCAAGCTGCTGCGAATGAATTTTCAGTCTATTTTTGGGCTGCGTAACTATCCCGGGCAGCTGCTTTTCGTCGCCGATAAGTATAAATCGCTCGACGCGAGTTAGAATTGAGAATAAATAAGGCTCGCTAATTTGGCTTGCCTCGTCGATTATCGTAGTATCGAAATGCTTTATTTTGAATATTTCCTGATTAGTCAAAGCCGAAGCAACAGTCGAAACGAATACTCGAGTTTTGTCGAGACGGTCAGCAAGTGAGCCGATTTTCTGTGTTTCTGATATTTTTGCAATTAAATTACCGCCAAATTCAGTCGAATCTTTGCTGCCCAGCCGCAAAAAAGGAAAAGCGGAATCTATCCGCAAAAGTGCCTTGCAAATTTCGTCTGCTGCCATATTTGTATAAGCCAAAAGCAAAACGTTCTCTTCGGTTTGCTCAAACAGATATTTTACCAAATGGCGAAGCATAAAAGATGTCTTGCCAGTGCCGGGCGGGCCCATCAAAAGATAATAATCATCGGCAGCTAAAGCCTCATAGAGCAGAGTATTTTGCAAATCATTTAGCTCTGGATAATGCTCTTTTTTGATATTTTTTTTCTGTGGCTCTGTAATCCCCAAAAGGCGGTTTCGCTTGTCCGGAGGCGACGAAATTAAATTATAAAGCGACGAGTAGAGATGTTTATTAAGCGAATCGATGCTGTCCGGCTCTAACGCCCATTCGTAAATCTCTTTGAAATCAGCAGGATTCAGCTTGTTGCGGAAACTTACTGTAACGCTGTCGTTATCTATCTGGCGAATACTTCCACGCAGCATTTGCCCTTTGATTGGGTTTATTTTTCCTTTTTGAGGAACGTGATAAACAACGCAAATATCGCCTTGCCGGAAGGACGTGGCAGCATTTTGCCCTGAAAATTTAAATACTATGTGCATTTTCTCGAAATCGCTTTCATCGCTGTCTATTTCCATGTAACGCAAAAGCGAAAAGTTATCTTCTTTTTCTTCGAGCGAATCCAGCCAAAGTCCAGAAAATCCTTTCGATTGCGACTGCTGCCCGACCTTCCGAGAAAATATTTCTCGCGAAACGAAACTTATGAAATTATAAAAGTATTCCTGCTCAAGCTCGGAAAGAGACGCTAAACTTCGGGCAAAATCCTCAATTGCTTTGCCCTTGTAAACTGGCGCGTTGCCGAAATCTTTAGGATTGAATTTGCGGAAAACGGAATAGTTATTATTTGATATTGCTTTTTCGACTGCGATTATATAATTTCTGCATTTTAATATTTCTTTTTTATATTGCAAAATATTAGGAACATTTCTCAAATTCTTTTCGACTGCGGAAGAATATAGAATCGCAGAGGTTACTTTGCTTTCCGAAAAAGCAGATTCAAGCAGCATATTGTAGCAAATAGCCTGCACCAGATGATTTCTCCAAATGGAAGAACCGTATCTTTTCCCGTCAATATCTTGGTACATAATATCTTTCGTCGGCGAGGAGCCGCTTTTTAATTCGACCACAAATTTTTGATTCTCCTGCTCCAAAAGCAAGTCAAGTCGACCTTGTAATCCATACTTAGCAGAAATAAAAGACGGCTCAATTTTTTTATTACCTTGCGGCAAACGAGCTATAATTAATTTCAATGTATGATATTGCCCTGCAACTCTATTGCGCAAGCCGTTTAAATCTATGACTTCTTTCATAAGAGAAATAATTTGTAGCGGCTTTTGGCTAAGCCCGCGCTCGAAAGCTGAATCGAAATCCACCTCAGGGTCGAGCAGTAATTCATCGAAAATATGATTGACTAAATTCCCCACAACCGCAGCTTGCCCAATATCGCCTTTTTGAAATTTCGATAAAAAGTATAAATTGGGATTAGGCAGCCCCATACCGAAACATTCGGCAATGTCGGTTACGTCGATTAAAAAATCCGGCTCCAATGCGACAAGACTGTTTTGCGTAGTGTAATAAGTTTTCCCGTCGAAGCCTAAGTCTATTACATTCAGGATGCAGCCCTCAGGATACATATTGGGATGCTCGTACCAAAGCCCGTTTAATTTCAACAGTACCTCGTCGTAGCGCTCGTTTCGTACGACGAGCAGCAGATATTTTTCTTCTGTATCGTGTTTTTCAACCGACACTACGAGAGCGCGAAGGAAAGGAACTTTGTCGCCAGTTTGCTTTTTTTGTTTATCATAAAAAAATTGGCGGGATTCTTTTTGTATTTCATCGCTTAGGAATGGAACATTTTTAGGAAAATCTACTTTTGAGATATGATGAATGACTTGGAACAGATCGCACAGCCTCAAATCCAGCTCGAAGCCGGAAAGGGCAAGTGATTTGTCGCCTTGCAAGCGTCCGGCAAGATACCGCAGAGAGTGCAATTTGATGGCTATATGTTTGGGCAGCTGCCACGCAGTAATGACGTAGTGCAATCGCGGGTAAAAACCGGAGAAAAGCTGCTCGTTCTCTTCGTCCAATTTCAAAATAAATTCTTTCAAAATATTAAACGAACGAATAAGCTTTTTCCGCTCGTCCGTTTTGTCGTCGTAATAGATTTCAAGAGTGCTTTGATAGCAATATTGGGTAAATTCCAGATTTATCATTCGTCAGGACGTATGTCTTTGATGGATAATTGCGGTGCTTTCTGCCCGTTGTAGCCGTGAGTTTCGAGGTTATAGACTATAGAGAACGATTTACCACCTGAGCAAACGCTTATCTTATCGGCAAGGTTCGGACCAATGGCGTCAATAACGAAATTATTTTGAATAGCTCTAAATTTAATGCTGTTGGCGCCGACGATTTTCACACCATTGACGGATTTTACGCCGCTCGAGAAAAAATAAGGCTTGTTGTTTACGTAGCCAAAAGGCGCAAACAAATTCAGCACCTTGAAAAATTGCGGCGAAAGCTCGTTGAATTGCAGCTCTGCGTCGATTTGCAATTGCGGAACAAGCATTTCTTTTGTGATAAATTCATGTGCAATTTCATCTAATGCTTCGCGAAAAGCTGGTACGTTCTCTATTTTGAGCGAAAGCCCAGCGGCGTGCTTGTGCCCGCCAAATTCCAGCAAGAATCTTTCACATTTTTTCAGTGATGTATGAATATCGAAATCATTGATACTTCGAGCCGAGCCTTTGGCTATGCCGTCGATTGTAGTCAAAAGTACAGTTGGCAAGTTAAATTTATCGACTAAGCGAGAAGCGACAATGCCAATAACTCCCGGATGCCAATCGTCGCCGTGTATAACAAGCGTGCGACGGTCTTTTTCGGCAATCAGCTTTTTGGCAATTGGGATTGATTCCTCGAAAGATTGCTGATCGAAAAGCCGACGCTTGCGATTTTCGTCTTCGAGCTGCTGAGCAATCCTAAACGAAGCGAACTCATCATCTTGAACCATCATTTCGACAGAGCGTCGAGGATCGCCCAATCGCCCTGCGGCGTTGATAAGCGGAGCTAAGGCATAAACTACATTCGTTGCAGTAATATGTCCGATTTTAAGCCCCGTGCAGTATATAAGCCCTTTCAAGCCCGGACGCGGGTTTTCGTTCAGTCGCTTTAATCCGAAATGCACCATAATGCGGTTTTCGCCAATCAAAGGAACCATGTCCGCAGCGGAGGCAATAGCGACAAAATCCAAATATTTATACGCCAGCTCAGGATTGCCCAATCTAATGGCTATGCCTTGTATGAATTTGAAAGCAACGCCACATGCGGCCAAGGGTTTGAAAGGATAAGTGCAATTTGGAACTAAAGGATCTAAAATGGCAAAAACAGGAGGAAGTGTGTCGCCGGGCTCGTGGTGGTCGCAGATTATAGTATCCATCCCAACGCTTTGCGAATAAGCAAGAGCCTCGTAGGAAGTGATTCCGACATCGACGGTAATCAAAACCTTTGTATTTTTATCTTTTGCTAAATTGATGCTTTTTTTGGAAAGTCCGTAACCGTCTTCGAAGCGGTCGGGAATGTAATAATCAACGACGGCACCTATTTCTTTGAGAAATAGGCACGTTACAGAAGCGCTCGCAGTGCCGTCCACGTCATAATCACCGTGTACCCAAATTTGCTCGCCTTTGTCAATGGCTTGCAAAATTCTGTCAACAGCTTTGCCCATATCTTTAAATAAATATGGATCGTGTAGATTGTCCAGCGATGGCTCGAAAAAGCTTTCTGCTTCATCAACTGTTTTCAAACTACGACCTGCCAAAACTCTTGCCAGACTGTTCGGTATTTTTAATTCTTGTGCTAATTCATGTACTGTACTATCGTCTTCATGCTTAAATGTCCAGCGATAATCCAAAGTTAAACCTGATTTAATTTACTAATTGTTACAAATATAGTTAAACTTGGCGATATAAGCAAGCGAAAGTGTGTAGTTTTTTACACACTTTTAATTAATTAAGATAAAATAATCGAAAAGTAACGTGAAGTTTATCTCAGGTTGTAGGCATTGGGGAAGAAGGTTTTCAGTTTCCGGTTTTCAGTTTTCGGTTTTCGGTTTTCGGTTTTCGGTGAAAGAAAAGGCATTAAGCATTGGAGAAGAAAGTTTTCAGTTTCCGGTTTTCAGTTTTCAGTTTTCGGTGAAAGAAAAGGCATTAGGCATTGGGGAAGAAGGTTTTGTAGTGGCGAACGGCGTTCGCCCCTACAGTCTTCTTGTCTTTGACTGGAAACTGATAACCGACCACTGGAAACTTTCCTTCCCCACAGCCCAAAGCCTACAATAGCCGTGTGCGTTTCCTCAAAACTCGTATGATTAAATACATCATAATTGTGCCTGCCATGAGGAAAAACCAAACGTTTGCGTCAAATAATTTTTCTGGAAAATTATAATAAATGTGTATTCTGTCAAAAAGGAAAAAAAGAATAAAAATGGCTACAACGCCGTTCTTTTCCTTCTTTATGATTTTTTTCAAATTAAAAGCTTGTTCCGAGTTTTGCCAATGGTTGAAATCAGGCACTACTGCTGGTATTTCGTCTGACCAAGCGATAAAACTATCACCGAATTTGCGGTGCAGAAACTGCTCCTCGGCGTACATTATCCGTTCGTAATATATCCAATATACCAGAAAAAATATTATAACGAAAACACTGCTGCCAGTCAGCATCGCAGCGCCCAGCCACATAAAAAAGTTGCCGATATACAGCGGATGACGTACTAAGGAATAAATGCCCGTTGTGTTCAGCTTATCTGCTATTTGCTCTTTCGTATTTCTGCCAGAAGTGTTTTTCGGCGTAAAGCCGACGGTGAAAATTCTTATTGCCAATCCGAAAAAGCTGACAGCCAGACAAATCACCATGTATTCATTTGTCAAATGCTGAACATTGGGATTTTGAATTATTTCATTATAAATGAAAAAAATCATTGTAAAAGCAAGTAAAATAAGAGGCAGGATACTTCTGTATTTGAATAAAAAACTTCCTTGCGCTTCAAAATCTTTCCTTAATTCCATATATTATCCTATTGCAATCAAATTTGTTACGTGTTCTCAAAATTATCTTTGCAAATTACGAAATAATGTGAATTTATTCAAAGATTATTATCGCGCGATTTTGATGCTATAAACAAAAAAAACCTCGCTAAACAAATAACGAGGTTTTTTTTAATGCTATAAAATCAATTATTTAGCTTCTTCCATTTTGTCCATGATAAAGAAATTAATTCCATTTACGGTATTGGTAGTGCCGTAAAGTGCAATGTTTTTCCCAGCGAGTGAAGCTAAGTTATTTGTTACGACCATATTCGTAGTTTTATCGACAACGATATAATAGGCAGTATTTACTTTGAAAACCATCATAGCGCCTGCGCCAGCCATTTTGCCGGCTGATTCGGGCGTGAGTGCAGTAACGTCGCCTTTCAAAGCGGCGTCCATGCTAATAAGTTCGCCTACAAGCGGTGTTACCGTAAAGTCATTTGGATTGGCTTCTGTCAAAGTTTCTTCCAAAGTCGGAGTTTGATCCATTGTTTCCGGTTTTGGCTTTTCTTGGCATGCAGTAAATGTAACGAAACCGATTAAAGTAAAAATCAAAAGTAATTTTTTCATATTTTGTAATCCTCAAAAAATTTAATATTGTTATTGGAAAAAGGGAGCTACCGCTTTCGTGCTGTTTCAAGATAAATTCCTAAACAGCCCTCGGCAGCCCCCAATTTTAAAATTAATCGATTGCTTGCATTTTTTTAGCAATAATCACAGGAAATCCGTTCAAGTATTTGATTTCGCCTGAAATGCCTAAGTTAGTAACTTCAGCATATTTGGCAAGGCTTTTGCCGTCGAACATATTTTTGGAATTATAGACTAAATAAATCTCATCGCCTTGCTTTAAAGCGAGTGGTTGTCCTTTTTTTACCAAATCTTCAGCTTCTGTTTTGGTAAGTGTCGCATCGAAACCCATAGCTAATTTAGCTAAACTGATTACTCTGCCACTAACGTCTGCTTTGAAAGCATTTGCTTTAGCTTTTTGTGTCTTTTCGACTCCGATCGGCTTTGAAACATCCGAAGGCAAAGTTTTTTTCTGAGTTTCTACAGGCGCCGTTGGGAGTTTCTTTTTTACTGCTTCTTCTTGTGAAAAGGAGCTTGAAACTACCAAGAGAAGCGACATTGTTACCATTAAAAGAAATTTTTTCATAATTATTTCCTATTTATTGTTATAAATTACAATTTACAATTATTTTGCGTAAGGAACATTAGCAACTGATTGATATGAGATTTTCATGCTAATATATTTATCATCGCCAGCACCTTGCAAAAATCCGCCTGTTCCGCGTTCAACTAAAACTTTAGCATAGTTCCAATTTGATTGTCCAGCTCTTTTAACTCTTGCAACCAATGCAATACCTTTAGTGCTGGTCAAT
>JBBRJR010000058.1:0-12012 GCA_038218865.1 Kapaibacterium sp. (SeqCode)
ATACTTTAATGCTGTTTTATTTCATAAGAACAGCAAGCCACTTCCTATTAAAAAAAATTAAAATCATACATTAACGTTTTTAAAAGGATATGAATTTGAAAATAAAACAAAACGTGAATGAATAAATACTTAGTTACCGGAGCAGCCGGTTTTATAGGCTCAAAAACTTCGGAATTGCTCTTAAAAGCAGGCAATTTAGTTGTCGGATTAGATAATTTAAATGATTATTATGATGTTGATTTAAAAAAGCATAGATTGGAAAATCTAAAAAAGCACGAAAATTTTAAATTTGAACTTGCCGATATAGAAAATATCGACGTCTTACGCAAAATTTTCGAAAATAATAAATTCACAGCAGTTATCAATCTGGCTGCCCGTGCGGGAGTAAGGGCAAGCATAGAGAATCCATTTGTTTACGCTATGACAAATATTGTGGGCACAATGAACTTGCTTGAGCTTTGTCGCCAGTTTGGCACATCAAAATTTGTGCTTGCTTCCAGCAGTTCACTTTACGCAGGCGAAACCACTCCTTTTAGCGAGGATATGACTGTTACTAAGCCAATTTCACAATATGCTGCAACGAAACTTTCCGCCGAAGTTTTGGCGTATTCCTATCATCATCTTTATAATGTTGACACGTCAGTGCTTCGCTTTTTTACTGTTTATGGTCCTGCGGGACGCCCTGATATGAGCTATTTTAAATTTATCGAGAGCATAAAAAACGGGCTGCCGATAACGATTTATGGCGACGGCTCGCAGCGCCGCGATTTCACTTATATTGACGATATAGCTCGAGGCGTAGTTTTGTCATTAATGCCTTTGGGCTATGAAATTATAAATTTAGGCGGTGGCAAAAAGCCGATTTCGATTAACGAAATGATAAATCTCATAGAAATTCGTTTGGACAAAAAAGCAATTATTCATTACAAGGAATTCGACAAAGCCGATATGCTCGAAACTGGTGCTGACATATCCAAAGCAGCGCGTTTACTTGGCTGGTCGCCAGAAATTGATTTTATCGATGGAATAAATCAAACAGTGGATTGGTTTTTTCAACAAAAAGCTAAATTATCAGGGACAAATTTATGAAAGAACGAGAAAAGGATGCCGTTTCGCCTGAAAAGAATAAAGAAGAAGATATAGACGTATCTTTGAGGCCCGCGTTATTTGATGAGTTTATCGGACAGCGAAAAATAGTAAGTAATTTGCAGATTTTTATAAAAGCCGCCGTAGCACGTGGAGAGGCTTTGGATCATGTGCTATTGACAGGTCCTCCCGGTTTGGGCAAAACAACATTGAGCTATATAATCTCCCGCGAGATGGGTTCGGACATCAAAACTACTTCTGGTCCTGTGCTTGAAAAGCCGGGCGATTTAGCTGGCTTGCTTACTAATTTGTCTGACGGCGACGTACTGTTCATCGATGAAATACACCGCCTGTCCACAGTTGTAGAGGAATACCTCTATTCGGCAATGGAGGATTTCCGGCTCGATATAATGATTGACTCTGGTCCTTCTGCACGTACGATACAAATAAAAATTCCGCGTTTTACGCTAATTGGAGCCACTACTCGCGCTGGTCTTTTGACCGATCCGCTACGTTCTCGCTTCGGCATTGTTAACCGTTTGGATTACTACGATAAAAAAGATTTGCTCGTAGTCGTGCTTCGCTCCGCCGGCATATTGCACGTACCGATAGACGAAGATGGGGCGATGGAGATAGCCTCACGCTCTCGTGGCACACCTCGTATTGCCAACCGGCTTTTGCGGCGTACACGCGATTTTGCCCAAGTGAAAGGCACGGGCAGAATTACGCTCGAAATAGCCCAAACCGCTTTGGCTGCTTTGGAAGTTGATCAATTCGGTTTGGACGAAATGGACAAACGCATATTGACTACAATTATCGAAAAATTCAACGGCGGGCCTGTCGGCATAAATACAATTGCTGCTGCCGTCGGCGAGGAGCCAGGCACCATCGAGGAAGTTTACGAGCCGTTTTTGATACAGCAAGGATTTATCAATCGCACGCCACGCGGACGCTTGGCAACGAATTTGGCATATCGACATATCGGCTTCGATAGAATCGATGACGACGGCATATTCCACAAGGAGCTGCCAAATAAGGGAATGTTTTGAGCAAATCCATAATTTTCCATACCTTCGCTATTCCATGAAAATTATGGATTCCTCGCTACACTCATAATGACGACCTGTCTCGGTTTCGACTTATTTGGCAGCTCATATTAATCACTTGAACATCTTGATTTTTCCTTTTTTTGCCGAACGCGTTATTTTTTTTATAAATGGCTCGCAAACGCCTAATTCCAGCGCAAGCATGCGTTCTGTTTTGTCTTGATGTTGCTCGACGTAGCGCGCGATGAATTTTTCAAAACGAGTTATTTTCGGCAAATAAAAACTGCTCGATGGCAGAGTGCGGAGCAAAAGCCTTACGCATTCCATACCGCAAACGTCCGCTAATAGCTGCAAATCAGGCGTCAGCTCTTCTTTTTGGATTTCATCAAAAATTGATTGCATTTTTTTTCCTTTGATTAGTCTTCGCTTTTGAGTTTTTAATTTCTTTGTTATTTTTTTCTAATTTCATCAAAAAATGCCCAACACAGTAAAATTTATAGCATTTCATCGCTCTGACCGTCCTCATATTTATAACTAAAACAATCAAACTCATCAATAATGCACGAATCCGCCATCGCGTTGTTCTCGAAATAATCGGAAACAACAAAAATCAAATCCTCGATAATCCCATCAGTCGCCGTTTTGTTTCGATAGCTTTCGAGATTTTCAATAATTTGAGACAAAAGCTGTTTTTGCCCCAACTGCTCTTTTTGTTCGTAATTCATAAACTCCTCAAAAAAATAATGATTAAACATTTGGATATATCAATAATTTTATTTATTTTTGCATTATTAAATACATACTTTATGTGTATTATTTAATGTAAAATTATGTAATTATTACACAACACACAAGTTAATTTATTTTAATTTTAAAAATATTATTATGGCACAAGATTTGAATATAGATATAGGCAAGCGTTTGAGGCTTATACGTCATTTTTTCAATGAGGGAAGAAAGCTGTCTGCTGAGCAATTCGGGCATTTGTTAGGCGAATCTCGGGATAATATTATGAATTACGAAAGTGGACGAGCCGGTGTGCCAGTTAGGGTATTATTCGAGTTATTTACGCGTGGGATAAATCCGATTTTTATAATCGCAGGCGAGGGCGACGTTTTCACTGCAAATGAAGCTGGGACAAGTTTCAAGGAACGCTTACAAAAACGCAATTTTGAATTTGGCGAGGTTACGCCAATTAATATAAAGGTTGAGCGAGATGACACACGTTTTAGAATTGGCAAGGTTGCAGCCGGCGAGCTTAAGCCAAAAATATAGATTTTACGATAAGTATAGAGCGTTACTTAAAGCATTTTCCGATGACGAGCTATATCGAGAAGCAAAGCGGCTGTACGTAAGAGAATACTTTTTAGGCAGAGAACTTGCAAAGGCTGAGATTTGCTTTGTGGAATGCGCCCTACGCAATGAGAGTATATGTACCAAAGCAAGAAAAGACGCTGATTTTGTTATATTAATGATAGAAGATTATATGAAAGAGTTAAAAGTTGTCGATTTCAAAAGAATCGATTTCATGAACAAGGACGAGATAAATGCACTATTCCAAAAAATTGGCGCCTCGCCTGTTTTTCCTAATTTAACTGAAGGCTCATCGGATCCAATTTCACTTTTTGACGTGATCGGAATAACGACCGATAATTTGGTGGTATGTACGGTTGCCGGCGCTTCAATGGAAGGGAAAATCGAGGACGGCGATATTATTTTTGTGGACGCCTCGGAAAAGCCAAAGCACAACGACGTAGTGATAGCCGACATTGACGGGAATATATTGGTCAAACGATATGTGGTCAAGGACAACGAAATCGTTTTGCAATCAGACAATCCCGCTTTCAGCCCTATACGAGTTTTGACGTCTATGAATTTCACAATTTTCGGCGTAGTCAAACGAAGTATGAAAAAGATTTGAGTAAGAGTGAAATAACTTTTAAAAAATCAAAAAATAATTTGGAATATATGCCGAATATTCTTAATTTTGAAAGAGTAGAAAATACGAATTGCCCTGTGGTGTAATTGGCAACACACTTGATTCTGGATCAAGGGAGTTTAGGTTCGATCCCTAACGGGGCAGCTTTTTCAATTACGAATTACGAAGAAAAGATTAAGAAGAAAGAAAAATTAGAGAAGTCCAACCCCTTTGGGAGATTGGACTTTTTTTTGGTGGTTGTCAGTAAGAAGCAATTCATCCAATAACTTCGAGTAATCGGATAAATAAACAAACAAATCGAACTTCACGTTTGTTATAGACATTTTACTCCTTCGTAGTATAGAAACCTTTTTAACACCGTAGTGTGAAATGTTAGTAGAAAATAATGTTGTTAATGGGAATTAGAGCAACTTAGTTGCGGTATGAAATTAATTTATATGCCGTTCCTATAGGACTGTTGTTATGTAGGGAACAACGATCGTTGTTCCTTACGGCGTTGTTCCCTGTGTTTATTTGTAGGGAACAACCATGGTTGTTCCCTACGGCGTTGTTCCTTACGGGAAGAAAATCTGCGTTTCCTATTTTTCGCAGGAAACCGACCACCGAATTTCTTTCCTATTGCCTAATGCCTAATTCCTACTGATGTTTATACACCATTTCAGGTTTGTTTTTTATAAAATCTGACCAGTTGGTGGAGTTTCCTGATGTGGCGTTGTACCTTACCGAGTGGCAAATGGCTACGGCGAGTGCGTCGGTGGCGTCGAAGAATTGGGGCGTCTCTTTTATGTTTAAAAGCGTTTTGACCATGAATTGTACTTGCTCTTTGCCGGCTGCGCCGCGTCCTGTAACGGATTTTTTTACTTCTCGGGCGGAATATTCGGCTATTGGCAAATCTGCCAAGGCACAAGTTAAAACTGCTACGGCTCGTGCGTGAGATAGCTTGATAAGCGATTGTGGGTTTTTTGAATAAAATATGGATTCGAAAGCGGCAGCGTCTGGTTTGTTCCTTTCGACTACTTCTTTTAATCTGTTAAAAATCTCTTTGAGCCTAGCGTTGAATTCAATGTTAATCTTCTTTGCTTCAATGACCCCGTATTCAATCAAGCGAATTTCGTTGCCGATTTTTTCGACAACCCCATATCCGCAAATGACTGAACCGGGGTCGATTCCGAGTATTATCATTGTTTATGCGAGCTCGTCAGCGATGGAATCGTCTATTTCAAAATTCGAGAAAACGTTTTGTACGTCGTCTAAATCTTCTAACGCATCAATAAATTTCATTACTTTTTGAGCTTCGTTAATGTCTGTGATGTTTACGATTTGCTTGCCGATGTATTCTAACTTAGCTTCGGTTACTTCTAAATTGTTCGCTTCGCAATAGCGATTAACGATAGCGAAGTTTTCCATGGCGCAAATGAAGCTGGAGGTTTCCTCATCGTATTCTAAATCATCTGCGTCGGCTTCCAAAACGTGTTCCAAGAGTTCGTCCTCTGTACGGCCTGCTGTATTGAGGTTGATTACGCCTTTGCGCTCGAAGTTCCAAGCTACGGCGCCTGTTTCAGCCATGCTGCCACCGTTTTTACTCATTGCGGTACGAACTTCTGGCAGTGTGCGGTTTTTATTATCTGTTACGGTTTCGACAATTACCGCAACTCCGCCGGGAGCGTAGCCTTCGTAAGTAATTTCAATATAATTGACACCTTCGATTTCGCCTGTACCTTTTTTGATGGCTCTTTGGATGTTTTCGTTTGGCATATTGACTGCTCTTGCGTTTGTTACAGCAAGTCTCAAACGTGCATTGCTGTCGTCGCCACCGCCTTCGCGAGCAGCTATGGTTATTTCTTTGCCAAGTCTTGTAAAGACTTTACCGCGTTTAGCGTCTTGTCTTCCTTTGCGATGCTTAATGTTAGCCCATTTGCTATGTCCGGACATATCTTTATTCTTATTTTTTAAACAAAAGTTTTATTAGTTTTGTAATGATATACATTATTAAATATAAGAAAATTATACAACAAAGTAAAAAGATTTTTTTACTTTGTACATTATTATAAATTATAAATTCATTATAGTTGTATTGCCATAAAATTATTATGAGCGATTATTTACTTTGTTTTTTCACGATAATGTATTAATTTAATATGCTGATTTATTATAATAATATAAATAAAAATATGTTTCTTAAATTTAGAATATAAAATGAAACAAAAAGGTAAACTATTAATCGTTGATGATGAATCTGCATTCTTGAAGATTCTCAGTTTGATGTTTTCAAAATATTATGAAGTTCGGACTGCAAGCAACGGGATGGATGCTCTTGCAATTCTGAACGAGGGCTTTAATGCCGAAGTCATACTTTCGGACCAGCGGATGCCGAGCATGAGCGGCGCAGAGTTTTTAGAAAAAAGTATCGCAGTTGTTCCAGCAGCTACGCGAGTTATTTTGACGGGCTACACGACTGCCAAAGATATAATTCCGGCTATAAATCAAGCTCATGCATATATGTATCTGATGAAGCCTGCGGACGAGATGTCTTTGGTACAATCTATTAAGATTGCTTTTGATTATTATAAGAATAATAGAAGAATCAAAATGCAGCTGAGCGAAAATAAGAAAGCTATAGCAGCATTGAATGATAAAAATGATGAGTTGAATGCTCAAATGTCAGCTAATGCCGAACTTATTAATCAATCTGTACAAGCTATTTCAGGTGCCGCCAATTATGTCGAGCGGTTCTATTTTACAAATCACACGAAATTTATTGCTGTTACTGCTAAGCAATTTGCTGAAGACGTTGGGCTTTCAAAAGATCGAATCACTGACATTGTACTGGCGTCGTTGCTTAATTCTTCGGTTTTTAATTCTATGCCGATGAACTTTATATTAAATGATCCATTTGATTTAGAAACAGATGAGCAAAGACAAGAATATCTTTTTTATTTTAGAAGTTCTCTCACTGCAATTTCCAAAGTTAAAAAGTTGGCAAAGTATTCTCAGATTATATCTAATATTTGGGAACATAATGATGGGTCAGGCTTTCCGGCAATGCTTCCTTCTAATTTGCTTTCGTTTGAAACCCAGATTATTTCTATAGTGAATTATTATCATAACAATGTTTATCGTCTGGAATACAAAGATTTGAATAAATTTCTGAAAGAAGGCATGATTACACAAACTGCAATAAAAACGAAGCTTCGGCACGCCGAGTGCATTAAGTCTCTTTATCGGCACGCTACGTGGTTTGATTATGATATTTTCCATCATTTCCAAGATATTATTAAAAAGAAGTCTATAGCGAATCTCGTTCCCGACACAGAGGAATTAAGAGTTCTTAATTTAGATCAGCACATCTATGAGGCTTTGAGCAAACAAACCCCAGAACCAGCGCCAGAGATTGATGAAGATATAATTACTATTACAACATCGACCGGCGAAAAGATGGCGGAGAAAATTCTTAAAGTAGCGCAGCTCGAGCCGGGAATGAGTATGGGGCAAACGCTTTTGTCGAAGTCAGGCATGCTCGTTGTCAATAACGAATCTGTTTTGGACGAAGCAACAATTAAGAATATGCAGCAATTAGAGCAGTCAGGCATGATCCCAGGCGAGGTTACAATTTTAATTCCTTATGATTAAGCGAGGCTTTTAGCTATGTTTATTATGAAATTTGGCGGCAGCTCCGTCGGTACAGCTGAATCAATAGTTAAAGTTTTTGATATTGTTGCAAGGCAAGTAAACACTAAAATATTGGTCGTTTTGTCAGCTCTCAAAGGCATTACAGATGATATTTTTGCTCTTACGCTTTTGGCAAAACAAAACGAGTTGCTACAAGCTCAAAAGCGGATTGATGCCATAAAAGATAGGCATTTGGAAATGATTCGTGAGGCAGTTATCGGTGCGGATTTGCAAAAGCAAGCAGAAGTGGAAATTGAGAAATTAACCAATAAGCTTTCTCAGCAAGCCCGCGGGATTTCTCTTTTGCGTGAACTTGCACCCGCCGTACTCGACAAATGCTTGAGCTATGGCGAAAAACTCTCTACCACTGTTTTTTATTTTATTTCCCGCAGCCGTAATTTGCCTTGTATTCTTTTTTCTGCTGAACGCGTTATAAAAACTGACGATGTTTTTGGCAAAGGAAATCCCGATTATAAGTCTATCCGCGATAATGCACAAAATGAATTGCTCCCTATTTTTGATAATTATGATGTAATAATAACTCAGGGTTTTATTGGAAGCACTACCCAGGGAAAAACAACTACTCTGGGTCGCGGCGGCTCTGATTTGTCCGCTTCGCTTTTCGGCATGGCGCTTTCGGCTGACGAAATACAGATTTGGACAGACGTTTCGGGCGTATTATCTACCGACCCGCGACTTGCTCCGGAAGCTGTTACTATTTCCAGCATGAGTTTGAGCGAGATTCGGGAGCTTTCGTTTTTTGGTGCTAAGGTTTTGCATCCTGAAACAATCAAGCCCGCAATGCAAGATAATATCCCGATAAAAGTGCTTAATACTTTCGAGCCTGAAAATTGCGGGACAACCATAAGGCAGGAAAAGTCAGAAGTAGAGCCTAATTTCCATTCTGTTACAGCGAAAAATAATATTCTATCAATCAATATTTCGCTAAATTCTCTTTCGGCAAGCAATAAACAAATACTTGATATATTTGCCATTTTTGAACGATATGGGATTACTGCACTTGCTTCGTCATCGTCGGAGAGTTCTTTTACAGCATTCGTCGAGCCTCTCGCGGATAGGGAAATTGCTTTGCTTCGCGAAGGTCTCTTTGGCTATGACTTTGCTTTCGATTCGGGCAGTCTCATTTGTCTCGTGGGCAGCAGAATAACAGAATCTACGGCGTTGTTTGATAAGTTTCATTCCGCCGTGAAGCATTTGCCCGTAAAATATATATTATATGGCAACAGCGCAGAATCAATATTTATTTTCGCCGGCGAGGAACACTCACATTCCTTGCAGGCAGCGTTGCATAATATAATTGTTGCTTAATGCGAGTTCGCTTATATTTTGTTGACTTACTAATAATCGCAGTTTTGTCATTCCCGCGTACGCGGGAATCTATTGTTTATCAGCTACTTGCAATGATAAGGGAGGCTGTCTCATAAGATATAAATGAATGACAAGCAGGGATGCTTGTCCTACTTACTCCTTAATATATGGGTAGGTCGAGCATCCTTGCTTGACCATATTCCCAGAAAATATGACTTTTGAGACAGTCTCCAGAAAATTGGACTTAATCAGCACCTTACTAATATATTTATAAATATTAAAAAATTATTTATTTTAAAAAGATGAAAGAAGAAAAGCCAAAACTCACAGTTACTAAACCCTTCTTGCCGCCGCTCGAGGATTTTTTGCCATACTTGGAAAAGATTTGGGAAGACAAAATCCTAACTAATAATGGCAATTTCCACGCAGAGCTCGAAGAAAAACTCGCCGAGTACTTTGGTGTGCCGTATGTGTCGCTTTTTGCTAACGGAACATTGGCGCTGCTGATTGCTTTGCAATCGCTCGACATACAAGGAGAAGTCATAACCACGCCTTTCAGCTTTGTGGCTACTACTCATTGCTTGTGGTGGAATAACATTACGCCCGTTTTTGCCGACATAGAGGAAAAAACTTGTAATATCGACCCCGCCGCAATTGAAGCTGCCATAACTGACCGAACTACTGCGATTTTGCCAGTGCATGTTTACGGCTATCCAGCTGACGTCGAGCGAATCGAGCAAATAGCACGAAAGCACAATCTAAAAGTAATCTACGACGCTGCCCATACTTTCGGCTCAAAATTTGACAACGTCTCTTTAGCTTCTTTCGGCGATTTATCAATACTTAGCTTTCACGCCACAAAAGTCTTTACTACATTCGAAGGTGGAGCTATTATTTCACACACGCCCGAGCAGAAGAAAAAAATAGATTATCTGAAAAATTTCGGTTTTGCCGGCGAAACGACTATCATTGCTCCCGGCATCAATGCTAAAATGAATGAGTTCCAAGCTGCTTTGGGGCTTTTGCAATTAGAGCATATTGATAAAGCAATTGCTATGCGAAAAAAAGCAGCTAAAGTCTATATGAATGAATTAAGCAACATCGCGGGATTGCGACTATTGGGAGAAATGCCCCGTTTGGAGCAGAATTATTCTTATTTTCCGATTTTTATAGATAAGGATAAATTAGGAGCGAGCCGCGATGAAATTTACGCTAAATTAAAGCAAGAAAACATCTTTGCCCGACGCTATTTTTATCCATTGATAAGCAATTTCCCTGCTTATAGCTCTTTGCCTTCGAGCAATATCGACAATTTGCCGATTGCTAATAAAATGGCAGAACAAGTGCTTTGCATGCCGATCTATTCAGATATTGGAGCGGAGGCTCTTCGCGTGGCTCGCGATTTGAAAAGAATTATAGCAAATATATAGATATTTCATACTACATTGAATTATAAAACGTCTCTTGCATGTACAAAATATTCAAATTTTCGGAAAATCGAATACAATGAAATTTAAAATATTATTGCTTGCTCTCGTGCTTTTCGGCTCGCATTCTCTTTTGGCTCAAAAAATACTCATACCGATGGATTTATCGCAAACGAACCATTTGAAAGCTTACGGTTTGGTCTTTTGGTCTTTGGGTGAAGGCTACCAATCTGACTGGCTTTTGAACTACCGCGGCGGATCGTTTTTGATTGATTACAATGATAGAATAGCTACTGAGCTTCGCATTCGCGGCATTTCTTTTGAATCCATATCAACGCAATCTGCAGACGATATATTGGCACAAGTCCGCAGTGAAGGCGTCAATATGGACGCTGTCCGCTTGGAAAAAGCTCCAAAAATCGGCGTATATGTCCAGCCGGGCAATGCACCTTGGGACGATGCCGTGCGGCTCGCCTTAGAGTACGCCGAAGTGAAATATGATGTACTTTGGGACGAGGAAGTATTGGGCGGCAAGCTTAAAGATTATGACTGGCTGCACTTGCACCACGAGGATTTCACCGGGCAATATGGCAAATTTTACATGTCGTTTTTCAATGCTCCTTGGTACATTCAACAGGTTTCGTTGAACGAAAGCATGGCAAAAAAATTAGGCTTTTCAAAGGTTTCTGATATGAAAGGCGCAGTTGCCGAAACTATACGCGAGTACGTAGCCGGCGGCGGTTTTCTTTTCGCAATGTGTTCTGCCACCGATACTTACGACATAGCTTTGGCAAGTCATGGCTTGGATATTTGCGAAACCATGTTCGATGGCGACCCCTGCGACCACCAAGTAAATGAAAAGCTTGATTACGCTCCTACTTTCGCTTTCGAGAATTTCAAATTAGTGCTCGACCCTTATGTCTATGAATTCTCGGACATCGACACAGGTCCTACGATGATAGCAAATCAAGAAGCCGATTATTTCACGCTTTTTGAATTTTCTGCAAAATACGACCCCGTACCGACTATGCTTACTCAAAACCACGTAAACGTTATCAAAGGCTTTTTGGGACAAACCACCGCATTTCATGAAAATCTCATCAAGAAAAATATTACTATTCTAGCTAAACGAGACGGTTCCGATGAAGTAAAATATATTTATGGCAATGTCGGACGTGGCTTTTTCACTTGGTACGGCGGGCACGACCCTGAGGATTATCAGCACGCAGTGGGCGATCCACCGACCGATTTAAATTTATTCAAAACTTCTCCCGGCTATCGCCTTATACTAAATAACATTTTATTTCCTGCTGCGAAAAAGAAAGAGCAGAAAACTTAAAAAAAAGAAATCCGCTTCTCGTTCGTTTATTAAAAATAAAATCTTTATTTAAATGAACGTCAAAATTAAAAGGATAAATCCTGATTTCAGTGATTTACCGTTGCCTTCTTATCAAACAAAAGGTTCTGCCGGTATGGACTTAACGGCTGCCATCGATAAATCAATCACCCTTGCAGC
>JBBRJR010000059.1:0-11771 GCA_038218865.1 Kapaibacterium sp. (SeqCode)
CTAATTTTCAAATCTGAGCCGCGCTCGCCCATATCGCGTCTATTAGAGCGGCGCCGTCCGCCTGAAAAGAAATCATCGAAAATTCCACCACCGAATATATCGCCAAATTGCGAAAATATATCATTCATATTTGAGAAATTGGAATAATCCATACCGCCGCGCAAGCCTTCGTGCCCAAATTGGTCGTACCGCTGACGCTTTTGTTCGTCGCTCAAAACCTCGTATGCTTCTGTTGCTTCCTTGAATTTCTCCTCTGCTTCGGGATTGTCCGGATTGCGATCCGGATGAAATTTCATAGCTAATTTTCTATATTCAATTTTAACTTCATCTATGCCGGCTGATTTCGGCAAATCTAATATTTCATAATAATCACGTTTCGACATAAAAAAACCTTTTTCTATCACATTTTATATAATTATGCTATGACGATGTGTCTTTTTTGTTATTTGACATTATGCAGCAGATTTCCAATTCTAATAATAAAATAATATAATTTTAATCTTTCATCTAACAGAATGTTGATAAAGTAGTATTTTCTTGTCATTCCCGCGAACGCGGAATCTTTACCTTTGCAAGGGACTGATAAATAATGGATTCCCGCTTTCGCGTGAAAGACAAAACTGAGATTGAAACTGCAATTATTAGTTAATTAACAGTCTGCTAATGCATTCTTAAAAATTCATTCAAAATATTTATCGAAACTCGAACAAAAAAATATTAATTTTTGTAATTTTTTCATTATATTTGATATTCCTTATTGTTAGAGAACGTTTTATTTATAAAGCATATTAACAAACATAGAATTGAGTATTTATTAACGTTTGGTAAATCTGATGAATGATGAAACAGCGATATTGCGTACATTAGAGTTAGCCTTGCGCGGGAGCGGCTTTGTGAGTCCCAATCCACGTGTGGGCGCAGTGATATTAGAGTACGGCGAAATAATCGCCGAGGGTTGGCATAAAGAATTTGGCGGCGACCATGCAGAAGTTGCTGCTATTAAAAGTATAGGAAGGGAATCCTTCGAGGGCTGCACTCTTGTGGTCAATTTAGAGCCTTGCTCTCATTATGGAAAAACGCCGCCATGCGCAGATTTAATTATTGAAAAAAAATTCAGCCGCGTCGTCGTCGGCATGGTTGATCCGAATCCACAAGTAGCTGGAAGCGGTATCGAAAAACTTCGCGCTGCCGGAATTAACGTTGAAGTCGGCGTGTTAGAAAGCGAATGCCAATGGATTAACCGGTTTTTCATCAAACATATCAAAACAGCTCTCCCCTATGTTATGCTTAAATATGGGCAAACGCTCGATGGCTGCATTGCCACCAGTCGCGGAGAATCCAAGTGGATTACGGGCGCCGAAAGCCGCCGCCGAGTGCACACATTGCGTAGCGAAGTCGATGCAGTTATTATCGGAAAAAGCACAGCAATAACCGACAATCCGCAATTAGACGTACGTGAAGTCGAAGGACGAAACCCAAAACGCATCGTTTTCGATACAGATTTAACTTTGCCCTTGTCGCTTAATATTATCAAAAGCGAATGTGGCAATACTTATATTTGCTGCAACCCTAATGCTGAAAAAACCCGTAAAGCGGAAAATTTGCGGCTTGCGGGAGTCAATTTGATACCTGTCGAAGTAAACGAGAAAGGAATGCTTAACATACCGAGCGCACTTTACGCAATGACAGATTTAGGCATATATTCGCTGATGGTCGAAGGCGGAGCAGGAATTTTATCATCCTTTGCCAAGTCTCAATTGATTGACGAGTTACAAGTTTTCATTGCACCAAAAATCTTAGGCGACGGCAAGCACAGTTTTGAATCTTACAACACAAATTATTTGAAGGATGCTTTGAACTTTAAAATTAGAGCAGTATCCAAAAGCGGTGATGATATTCATGTTATTTCTACATTTTATTAACTAATAAAAAAAACATTTAACGGAGAAGCGATGCTTTGCGTTTTAAACACTTCCACTGAGCCTTATTTCAACATGGCTTGCGAAGAATATTTTTTTAATAATTTCAGCGAAAATATTTTTATGCTTTGGCGAAATGAGCGGGCTATAATAGTTGGCAAACATCAAAATACATTATCTGAAATAAATTATGAATTCGTTCAAGAAAACAATATAAAAGTGGTACGCCGATTAACCGGCGGGGGTGCAGTGTTTCATGATCTGGGCAATTTGAACTTTACATTTATCGAAACTGGAGCCAATGAAAAGCTTGTCGATTTTCGAAAATATGTGCAGCCGATTTTGGATATTTTGCTGAAAATAGGAATAGAAGCCAAATTCGAGGGACGAAACGATTTGACAATTGGCGGTAAAAAGTTTTCAGGCAATGCCGAGCATGTAGTCAGAAACCGCGTTTTGCACCATGGCACAATTTTATTTTCCTCAAAAATGGCGGATTTGACTGGAGCGCTGAAAGTAAACGAAATAAAATTTACCGACAAAGCCGTCAAGTCCGTTAGAAGCCGCGTTACGAACGTCCAAGAACATTTGAAAGAGCCGCTTTCGCTGGAAGAATTCATCACCCTCGTATTCAATCACGTTATGGAAATGTATCCTGACGCTGAGCAATATTATATTACTGAAAAAGATATTAAAAAAATCGATGACTTGTTAGAGCAAAAGTATTCTACTTGGGTGTGGAACTACGGCTATTCTCCGGAGTATAATTTCCAAAAGGTAAGCAAAACCCCGGGCGGCACTCTCGATATATCTCTTTTTGCCGAAAAAGGCATAATCGAACGGGTAAAGTTCTCCGGCGATTTTTTCACTCATCGCGATATAACTGAAATTGAAGAAGTTTTAGTTGGGACGCCGCACGAAGCGGGAGCTTTAAAGGAAAAACTGGAGCAATTCAATATCGATGATTATTTTATGAATATATCAATGGAAGATTTGATTAACGGTATGTTTTAAGATTATTTTAATGGTCGCCAAATATAAAAAAAACATAAAAAACCGTTATAAATTTCGTAATTTTGAAAATTATAAATTTAATTTTTGATTTTAATTATGAACTCAATTTGGGATGCATCCTTCATTGTAATAGATGTAGAGACGACAGGTTCGCACGCAGAAAAAAACAGGATATTCGAGATAGCCTGCATAAGGGTAGAAAACGGAGAAATTGTTTCTGAATTTTCTTCGCTCGCCAATCCACATCAATTTATTCCGCCATATATAGCTAATATGACGGGCGTTTCCAACGAAAAGGTTTATGCCGCTCCTGAATCGCATAAAGTATTTTCTACTGTTTACGAGCTACTGACCGAGAAGCCTTGTATATTCGTTGCTCACAACGCTAACTTCGATTTCGGCTTTGTTCGCGAAACAATGAAAAGGATGAACTTATCGATAGATGACGTGCCAGTTCTCTGTACCTTGAAACTGGCTAAAAGATTATTGCCTAAGAATTTAAAAAAGAACGTCGGCTCGCTCGCAGAGCATTTTGGGCACAAAATGAAAAAGCGTCATCGTGCTTACGACGATACACTTGCAACTGTAACTATCTTGAATGAATTGCTCGAAATAGCCGAAGAAGAATACGACGTTTTCACAATCGAAGATCTTTTGGCTTTTCAAAACAAGCCGATAAAAAACTTCGTCAGCAATTCACCAGCAAAAGACAGGATAAACGACAAATTGCTGCAATTGCCACGCAGCCCGGGAGTATATTATTTCTATGGTAAAGACAACAAAATACTCTACGTCGGCAAATCAAAATCACTTAAAGAAAGAGTTTCCTCCTACTTCTCGTTAGGCGAGCTTTCATCAAAAAAAATATCCGATTTAGTAAAAAACATATATGACGTCAGTTGGCAGGTAGTTGATACCGAGCTTGAATCGCTATTACTTGAATCTTCTGAAATAAAAAAACACAAGCCTTTTTTCAATTCTGTCCAAAAAAAGTATAGACGCTATCCGTTTATTAAGATAAATGAGGACGACTATGCTTGCCCGGCTCTCTCACGTGGCAAAGAAGACGACACTGGCGTAATGTTCGGACCTTTTCGCTCGGCAAGCTTTGTAAATGAAATTTTGCTGAATATTGAAAAAAAGTTTAAACTTCGCAAATGCACAAAAAAGATTGTACCCGACGCTGGGAATCGTCCCTGCTTTTATTATCAAATTGATAGATGTTTAGCTCCTTGTGCGGCTTTATGCACAGATGATGAATATCAAGCTGAAGTCGGAAGAGTGAAAGTCTATCTTTCGAGTTTATCGGACGGGATAATCACGCAGCTCGAAACAAAGATGCAGGAGTTTTCTGATAATTTGGAATTTGAAAAAGCGATTATGCTTAAGCGGCAAATTTACGAACTGAAGCGTACATTCCTTGCCTTTCAAAATGTAGGTGCTTCAATTAGCGACAACAATATGATTCTCGTCCAACTGGCAAAAGACTCCAGCCGGACAGCAGATGTATATTTTATCCGATCGGGCAAGCTCTCAGCATTTCGAAGCATCGGCTTTAAGCAATCAAAAAATGAGCTGATTAATTTGGCTCGATCCACATATTTCAATGGATATATTCCACCATCAAAACTTTCGCTCGAAGACATAGATGAGATTAGAATTGTTACTTCCTGGATATTCAGAAATTTAAAACAATCCACACCGGTTTATGTTGAGAATAAGGAATTATCCGGTATCGAAAAGGAAATTAATTTAGTTTTTGATGGTTTTAACAAAAAAGAGGAATCACCGAAAGATGTTTATTATTTCGATGATATTACTCCCGATACATTTAGCGATCCTTTGTAATATTTCCTTTTTGTATTTTATTTAAATTCATCTTCTTTTTGCCGAAAAACATAGGAAATAATCATGCTAAAAGAGCTTTTGAGACCAGACATAATTGATTTGATTGAAAATCACCGGTGGAACGAATTAAAGGACGGTATGTCCAATTGGCCCCCTCCGGAAATAGCTGATTTATTGCTTGAATTGGATAAGCAAGAACGGGCGGTGCTTTTCAGAGCTTTGCCGAGAGATATTTCGGCGGAAGTTTTCGCATACTTGGAATATGACCAGCGTGATGAATTGCTCTTTGATTTGACCGACCACGAGACCAAGATCCTTTTGACCAATATGTCCCCGGATGATAGAACTGCGCTTTTGGAAGAGCTTCCTGGCAAAGTAACAAGGCGTATGCTTAACTTACTAAGCCCTGAGGATCTAAAAGAAGCTCGTGAGCTTTTGGGCTACCCAGAAGAAAGCATAGGGCGCTTGATGACACCGGATTTTGTAGCCGTCCGCAAGGATTGGACTGTTGGCAAAGCACTTTCACATATTAGAATTTTCGGAAAGAAAAGCGAGACAATTTATCGCATATTTGTTGTCGATGACAAAGGCAAGCTGTTAGATGATATAATGCTGAGAAATATTATTTTGGCTGAGGAAGACGAGACAATTGTCAATTTGATGGATTATAATATTGTCAGCGTTTCAGCTTTCGATGATCAAGAGGAAGCCGTTCGCATAATGGAGCGCTACGATATTTCGGCTATACCGGTCGTAGATTCAGACGGACAAATTGTGGGCATCGTAACCTTTGACGATATTATGGAAATTTCATCCGAAGAGATAACAGAAGATATTCAAAAGTACGGCGCTGTTAATCCGGTGGACAAATCCTACATGAGCGCAAGCATTTTTACACTTTGGGTAAAACGCATACCTTGGCTTTTGGCTTTACTTTTCACCAGCTTTATTTCTGCTGGCGTTATAGAAAGATATTCGGATTTAATACAAACATTCGTCGCACTTTCATTTTTCATCCCAATGCTGAACGGTACTGCGGGCAATACCGGCACGCAATCCTCTACGCTGATTCTAAGAAGTTTGGCAACTGGCGACATAGAAATCAGCGATTGGTTTAAAATCATGGTCAAGGAAATATTAGTCGGTATCTCCTTAGGCGGCGTTTTAGGGTTTTTAGCTTTCGTTCGCGGCTATATGGACGGGCACGGCAGCTTCGATCTAGCTTTGGTTATCGGAATTTCAATGATTACGCTCGTCTTTTGGGCAAATATTATCGGGGCTTTACTTCCACTTGTTTTGGTAAAATTTAAACTTGACCCAGCGGTTATTTCAAGCCCCTTTATGGCAACATTTATCGACGTTACCGGCGTTTTGATTTATTTCAATGTAGCTACATATATGCTAATGAAATGAAAAAGCTTACGCTATCTTTCGTTAAATCCGGCAAGAATTAATTTGCGGGATAAGTTAGCGAAGCGGAGCTATCAGTTATGTTCACAATATAACCTTTGCCAGCTATCATGTATTGCAATGTAAATACGAGCGGCGGCTGGTAAATCTGCCCGTTAATATTTTTCACGAGAGAAAATTTTCCCGTAATTGATGCCAAAGAAATTGCAGCTAATTGATTGCTTGTTCTATAGTACGGAAACCAATGCCAGCCTGTTTGATTAAATGCAATCGGCGTTGTTTCGGGGGTAATAGCTATGCCCGTTACGCTTACTGAGTCCGGAGTCCTCATTGAAATCTTATAAGCCTGAGTTGAATCCCACATTTTCAAAGTTTTGCAAAATGGAGGGGCAAACGCTCGTCCGAATCTATCTTTAACTAAAATAATACTTGCCTGAACTGAGGAAAATATCGAATCAATATTTTTATTTGTCGGAATGACATAGGAAGATACCATATTCCACCCGTTTGATAAAAAGATTTTCTGGGTAGATATCCCGCTTCCAGTAGTAAATTGCCAAATCAACGACCACGCAGAGGAGTCTTGCCCGTCGCGAGCGCAAACTCGCCAAAAATATGTTGTATTTGGACTAAGCCCGCTGACTATATTAGTTGTTTGCGAAACTACCGAATTATCGATTAGATTGGAAAAAGTATTTGATTGCGAAATCTGCAATCGGTATGAGCTTGCACCCGACACAGGCGACCAAGAAAAATTCGCGGGCAAAGCTGCCTGCGGTTCTAAATTGACTGGCAAAGTAAGAGCCGGCGGCGCTAATTGAATATTGGAATATTTCAAAATTGTGCCTGCCCAGCCGACGATCCATCCGTTTGAAGCATCTACAAAGTGCAAGCCCAAAAGCGGAGCAATGGATCCAGTTGATTCATTCTGCCAAGTCGCCCCGCCGTTGGTAGTTTTTAATATCGTTCCTGATGAACCGCAAGCGAACCCAAGATTAGAATTGATAAATTGTATGTTCGATAGGTCATTTGTTGTTCCACTGGCTTGTGGCAGCCACGTAGAGCCGCCGTTTGTGGTTTTAAGAATTGTGCCGCCAGTTCCGGAAACATAACCATTATTGACGTCCAAAAAATAAACATCAGTAAATGTTTTATTAGTATCATTAAATTGCGACGTCCAGCTTGTTCCGCCGTTTGCTGTTTTTAAAATAGTGCCGCCGGCACCGACAACGTAACCTGTTGTGGCGTTGAAAAAATGTAGATTAGCTATATCGCGAGTAATTCCAGAATTCACCGTTGTCCAAAACGCGCCGCTGGTAGTCGTCTTGACAATTGCGCCGGATCTGCCAACTGCAAATCCAGCGGTAGATGTCGGGAATTTCACTCGTAGCAAATCAGATGTATTGAGATTTAGCTGATTGCTCCAAGAATTGCCTCCGTTGAGTGTTTTAATTATCATGCCGAATAAGCCGACGGCGTAGCCAGTTGTTGGGCTTGTAAAGTAAACGCCGGTCAGAAAATTTGTTGCTGCAGCGCTTTTATCTTCCCAAGTGGCGCCACCGTTTGTGGTTTTGACGACTTTACCGAACAAACCGACTGCGTAGCCAGTCGTTTGGCTTAAAAAATGGACACTGTTGTATTGCGCCAATGTGTCCGAGCTTTGAGAAATCCAACTTGAATATGCATTTAAGGCATTCACCGCCCCAAAGAGTAGGATTAAAGCTATCAGTCTAAATAATTTCATGTCTTGTCCTATATTATCTTTTTATTTTATTTATTATTATATGTACAAATATCGCAATATTTTATTTAAAAACGAAAAAATAATTGATTTTGATAAATTATTATTATATTTACGCTATGTTTAATTGCAATTTCTATGAATATTATTGGAATTTATATGATAAAGCATTTTGCATTCTTTGTTCTTTTTTTGACAATATGCGGAACGGGTCAAGTTCTCTCGCAAGCGAAACCGCTGGCAGCTTTTAAAATAGATAATTATTGGTATTTTTTAGATGAATCTGGCAAGGAACTTTTCCCTGCTCAAGAGTTTGAGGGCGTAGGAAGTTTTTCCGAAGGTAAGTTTTATGCAAAAAAGCGCGAAAAGGATACATCACTTTTTTACTATTTCGACATAAGCGGCAAGGAACTTTTTCCTGTTAATACTTATTTGCCATTTAATTTTGTTTATGGAAGATGCCTTACAGTAAAATTCCTTGACGAAAAAGGCGATAAACGCATTTATGGCTTTAAAAAGGATAACGGCGAGACTCTGTACGAAAACGTTCTCGAGGATGGCCTCGATTTTAGCGATTCATTAGCATATATACAAAAAGGAGATGATCGTGGCTACATCGGCTTGGACGGCAAATTTAAATTTAAAATTGACCCGATGGATATTGGCTACCGCTTTAGCGAAGGTTTGGCGGCTGTTTCTAACAATGATTTTTTGTTTTCATTTATCGACAAGACCGGCAAAACAGTAATTCCTTTTAAATATGATGAAGTTGGGGAGTTTCGAGAAGGGCTTTGCAAGGCTTATTTAGGTAATAAGTTTGGATTTATCAACAAAAAGGGCGATTTGTTAATAAACAATGTCTATGACGACACACATAATTTTTCGGAAGGCATGGCATTTGTCGGGAAATTTGGAGAGAATTTTAATGTGAAGTGGGGCTTTATCAATAAAGACGGCGTAGTCATCGAAGACTTTATTTACTCAATTGTTCTGGATTTCAGCGAAGGCTTAGCTGCTGTAAATTTAAACGAGAAGTGGGGGTTTATTGATAAGGACGGCAAAACAGTAATAGATTTCAAATATACTCAAGCCGATAGTTTTAAAAATGGATTAGCTTTCGTCGTCGATAAAATTAATGGTAAAGCTGGCTATATTGATAAAACAGGAAAATTCTTTTTCGACTTTGTTAAGTACGATATATTAATTGACTGGCGAACTAATCAAAGATTTTATTCATTTAAGAACAAATAGTCATTTGTATTGATTTTTTTTAAAAGAATTTTAAAAATAATGAACAATCCGCCAAGAATACTTTTTTTCGTCATTTTGTTTATTGCACTATTTTGTCGAAATATTTTTGCTTCCAACGAAATCGATTCCACACATTCATACATAACGGCTCCTGTTAAAGTCGAGGCAGAAAAGCCTTTGTCTAACAGTGCTTTTGGGGTTTTGTCGTACGTGCGTTTCAATAAGTCAATGATTGAGAATTCCTCTGCATTGCAAATTTCTGAAATTATATCGAAATCACCTGGAATTTTCATTTATAATTACGGCGGTTTGGGCGCGATGCAAACTATTTCTTTGCGAGGAACTAACAGCTCCCAAACGCTGATACTATTAGATGGCGTGCCAGTCAGCTCCTCGCAAAGCGGCTCATTTGATTTAAGCACATTCCCTATATCATTTGTCGAGAGTATCGAAATTGTGCGTGGTGGACTTAGTGGAGCGGTTGGCAGCAGTGCCTTGGCAGGAGCCGTTAATATTTCGCTCGAAATACCGCAAGAGCCGAGCATTAATATATCTCAGTCCATTGGCTCGTTCAATGAATATAATTCTTCTTTTGGCGGCAATTTTTTAATTGGTACATCGCGGAATGCCGTTAATTTTGAAATATCTTCGACAGATGGCAAGTATCCTTTCGCATTCAATCAATTTGGCGAAACGAAAACAATTATGCGCTCGAATGCCGATTTCACGAATGTTTCAATTTCTTTGTCGAATAATTCCAATGCGGGCAATTTTAGCTTGAAATCCCATGTATTAGCGAGAAATACATCTCGAGGCACTCCCGGCGCTGTTTTGCAAGGCAGGATTGAAAGAGCCCAAGCTCGCCTTGACGAAAGGGAATCTATTTTCACTACCCATGCTTTAGGCAATATATTTGGCAAATGGATTTTAAAATCCTCCGCAATGCTTAAATTTTCCGAATTGATGTATAAAGATGACGACATGCCGAGCAATAATTCTCTCGGCACGAGAAATTTATTTATATCGCGAGATGCTTCTGCGAATGCTACAATAATTTATCCAGATTCGCTATTGAACATGCAATTTGCCTTAGCTTTGGCTTATTCTGATTTACGCGGGACAATGCTTGACCCAGCAGCCGGAGATTATGCCCGCCGGCTTAATCCTAACATTTCATTTTCATTAGACAGGAAATTTAAGACTGATTTTTCTGATTTTATACTTTTAGGAGGCTTGCGTCAGGACTTTTTCACGGATAATCATCCTGCTTTTTCTCCATATATTGGTGTAAATATAAATCTCAATTATTTGCCTGTATCTGCGAAATTTCAAATATCGAATAACTTCCGAATGCCCAATTTCAATGAAATGTATTATTTGAATTATGGTACATCGAATTTAAAACCTGAAAAATCTTTAAGTACAAATTTTGCAATTGCTTTTTTCCCGTTCTCGTGGATTAATTTAGAAGCCTCATTGTATCAAATCAATACACGAAATCAAATTGTAGCTGTTCCAAAGAGTCCTGTGGCATGGTCAGCCCAAAATATTGACTACGTAACGAGTCAAGGATTTGAATTATCAGTATTCACTGATATACCTACGATATTTATCGAAAAAGCCGGATTTGACTGGTCTTTGCAAAATGCAAAAAATCAAACTAAGGAATCAATCTATAAAGGCAAAATACTTCCTTTTTCGCCTCAAGAAATTTTCCGGTCTTATATCATTTTGAATTTTGATGTAGTTAGAATTAATTGGAACTTAAATTACTCGTCGTTTAGATATTTGCAGGCGGATAACGATGCTAATTATATTTTACCGAGCAATATAATAATGGATATTTCATTAGCAGCACCGATAGTGTTATTTGAAAACAATTTTTTGCTTAAATTTCAAATAAAAAATTTGGCAAACGAGAAATATATGGTAATAAAAAACTATCCTATGCCCGGCAGACAGTTTATAGTATCTTTTAATTATAATATCGATATTTAAAATTTTTCGAGATTATAAATGTCAAAGAATTTTGATTTTGTGTCAATTTCAATAAAATACAAAACAGCAAGAAATGAGATTAATAGAGCATTTAGATAAAATCACTTGGTCGGTTGCCGATAAAGTATTATTCGTAATATTTGGAGTGGTAACCATCGTGCAATTTCAGGCGATGCAGCCCGAACAAGTCGGCCTGTTTGGCTTACTTTTCAGCATATTCAGTTGGATATTTATATTAAGCGATTCCTTTGCTCTGCAAAATCTAATTCAATTCGGTGCCAAAAAAGAAAACAGACCCCATATAAATTTTATAGCCCTACTGCTGCATGTATCAGTTACTTTGGGAATGTCGGTTATTTTATTTTTTTTGCGAGAACCCTTGTCCCAAGTTTTCTCGCAACCAAAACTGATTGATGTGTTTTCGTACCTGCCAATGTTATCCTTACTAAACATACCAAGAACTTACGCATTTAAAGTGTTCTACCGAGATGCTCGCATGGCTTCGGTTTTTTTGATTAATTCAATTTATTTCGGAATAATGACAGGCTTGACCTTTTATTACATTTTTATCGTGGGTAAGATTGATTTCC
>JBBRJR010000060.1:0-11707 GCA_038218865.1 Kapaibacterium sp. (SeqCode)
GCAAAAATAATATGAACACCCCCTAGCCCTCTCTTAAAAGAGGGGGGACAAGAACATGGAAATTGGATCTTGTAAGTTCTTATAATTAAAGTGTTTCTTTCTCCCCCTCTTGTAAGAGGGGGCAGGGGGTGATTAAAGATGTAAGTATCATCACAAGGTTATTTGAACATGCGTGCCAGTCTTAAAAGCACGTCATCTGACTTATGAGACGGCCCCATCTGGTATAGAAGCCGCGTTTGTTTGTTTTGTAAGGACAACCCATGGATTGCCCCTACAAAACCCGCTTATTTTGTCTTTACTGGAAACCGACCACTGATAACCGAAAACTAAATGCCTTTCCCACAGCCTGAAACCCAAAGCCTACAGCCTTCTTCGGTGGCTGAGCTTGTCTAAGTCCACCGACAACTGGAAACTGAAGACAGACAACGATTATAACTCCAATTCAATTACTACAGGGCAATGGTCGGAGCCAAATACTTCCGGTTGCTGCTTTACGCTCTTTACGAATGGTACGAGGTCTTTGGTTACTAAATGGTAGTCTATCCGCCAGCCACGATTTTTGGCTCGAGCGCCTCCGAAGTTGCTCCACCATGTGTAGTTGTCGCCCTCGGGAACAAAGTGGCGGTAAACGTCCACAAAGCCGGCGTCGAAGAACTCTTCCATCTTGTCTCGCTCGACTTTGAGGAAGCCCGGCGACTTTAAGTTGCCTTTCGGATTGAACAAATCAATCTCGGTGCGGGCGGTGTTGTAGTCGCCGGAGATTATTACCTTGCGTCCTTGCCGCATTAATTCTTTCGCTCTCTCGAGAACGGCGTCGTAAAACTCTAATTTATAGTCCATTCGGGGGTCGTCAACGTAGCTTTTGGGAAAATAAATGTTGAAATAGACAAAGTCGCCGAAATCTGATTCGATTATGCGTCCCTCGCAATCGAATTTATCTATGCCGATGCCAAAGGTAACGTTTTTTGGGATTGTTTTTGTGAAAACGGCGGTGCCGCTATAGCCTTTTTTGATTTGGCATGAGTTGTAATAGCCTTCGTATCCGAGCGGATATTGTAAATGCTCGGCAATTTGGTCAATCATCGCTTTGGTTTCCTGCAATCCAATTACATCGGGATTTTCCTTTTCAATATAATCGAAAAGTTTATTTGCAAAAGTAACAACGTCCAGCCGCTGGCTTTTGTTTTGTCCTGTTATCGCCCTATATCCATTGATATTCCAGCTTACTATTTTCATATTTTCCTCTTTGTAGTCAAATTATGGGTTTAGTCTGGTGATTTCCCAGCTTTTGTCATCTTTCAAACGGAAAGCAAACCTGTCGTGCAAGCGGCTTTCGCGTCCCTGCCAAAATTCAAAGTATTCCGGCACCATTCGGTAACCGCCCCAATAGGGTGGCAGTGGAACATTAAACGGATATTTGAGCATAAGCCGCGCTACTTTGCGTATCAAACTGAAACGGGATTTGAGAACCTCGCTTTGCTCAGATGCCCAAGCGCCTAAACGACTCGTGTAGGGACGGGTTTGGAAATATGCCAAGGATTCTTCCTCGCTTGTTTTCTCAATTCTGCCTTCAATTCTGACTTGTCGTTCGTATTTATCCCAAAAAAACAGCATAGCTGCGGCTGAGTTGGCTTTCAAGTCTCGTCCTTTGTGGCTCTCGTAGTTTGAATAGAATACAAAACCCCTTTCGTCGTATCCTTTTATCAACAAAACACGTGAACTAGGCTTTGATTCAGCGCTAACAGTAGATAGTACAAAGGCATTGGGGTCGACAAAATTACCTGCTAAAGTATCTTTGAACCAAATATCGAATTGTTCGAAGGGATTTTTATTTACGGAATGCTCATCAAATTTAAATTTGCCGTAATCATGGCGTATGTCGGCTATATCTTGCTTTTTCATATTAATCGTATTACGTTAAACATAAATTGTGGACGAATTATTATTTATTAAAGTATAATTATCAAAGATAGATGAGTAATATATTTTGTTCATAAGGTGAAAAAAGTGGATAATTTAGGCTCGGCTATTCATTCTTTGTTTTGTAATAAGTTAAAAATGCTGTATTTTACACGACTTAATTTTGTCTAATTATAAAATTTGAAATTTATGGAATTTGGAATTAAAAATCTAATTTTTACGATAGTTTTCATCGTAGCATTTGCTTTTCTTATTAAAAACGTAATACGGCTTATTTCTTATTTAAAAGTCGGCGAGAAGGATAATAGAACTGACCGCATCGGTGAGAGACTTTGGCAAACCTTACGCGTAGCTATATTTCAAACTAAAATACTTCGCGACCCAAGCGGCGGGACAGTCCACGCCTGGATTTTTTGGGGTTTTTTGGTTCTTTTGTTTGCTGCATCGAGTTCAGTGTTCTCGGGCTTCGGCATTGAACACGTTTATAACTTTTTAGGTCCGGTCTATGGCGTTATTACTTTTTTGATTGACCTTTTCTGTGTGCTTATAGTCGTTGCCGTAATTTGGGCAATGCTTCGCCGATACGTTTTTCAAGTTAAGCGATTGCAAGTCGAGGGCGAAAAAATGGAAGCCGGGCTTATCTTGGCTATGATTTTTACTATTGTTACCTCGCTTCTGCTTGAAAATGCAGCCGCCATCGTTTTGGGTGCTGACGCTTCTAATGCATTCCGCCCCATTTCTCAACTTTTAAGCTTTATTATTCCTTTGAGTGCCGCTCCGGCTATTCATGAGGTATTCTTTTGGCTTCATATTATTCTAATTTTCGTATTTATGAACTATCTTCCCTATTCCAAACATTTGCATGTACTTAGTTCAGTACCAAATGTTTTTTTATCGAAATTGGGACCTGTCAATAAATTAGAGAAAATAGATTTTGAAGCAGAGGGTGTCGAAAAATTCGGCGTTGTGGACATTGAAGACCTGAAATGGAAGAATTTACTTGACGGCTATACCTGCACTCATTGCGGACGTTGCACAAGCGTTTGTCCGGCAAACATAACCGGTAAAGTACTCGACCCTCGCGAAGTGATAGTTCAGATTCGCGAAAGAGTTATGGATAAAGCACCGCTTATGATTAAGCAAAAACTTCAGGAAGGCACGCCACTTTCTCCCGATGAACAAGAAATTTTCGACAAAAAATTTATTGGCGAATACGAAAACATTGAAGCACTTTGGCAATGCACAAGTTGCGGAGCTTGCATGCAAGAATGTCCTGTGATGATTGAACATGTTCCAGCTATTATCGGAATGCGCCGCTCGCTTGTTATGATGGAATCTAACTTTCCACCAGAACTTCAGCCTACATTTGCAAATTTAGAGAATAACGCCACTCCTTGGGCTTTCCCCGCTTCCGATAGAGCGAATTGGGCAATAGATTTGGGCATAAAGCACGCCGCTGATAATCCCGAATTCGACGTACTTTTCTGGGTTGGTTGCGCCGGCAGCTTCGACGACAGAGCTATAAAGATTTCTACTGCATTTGCAAAACTTTTGCAGCACGCTGGCGTGAACTTTGCCATACTTGGTACCGAGGAACAATGCAACGGAGACGTTGCACGCCGCGCCGGCAATGAGTATTTAGCTGATATGTTGGTAAAGGCAAATGTCGAAACAATGAATCGCTACAATGTCAAAAAAATTGTCGCTATTTGCCCGCACTGCTTTAACACTATGAAAAACGAATATCCCGATTTCGGCGGAAAATATGAAGTTATTCACCATACTGAATTTTTGAATGATTTAATCCATTCTGGCAAACTTAAAATCAACAGCGAAGGCTTGAAAAAATTAGACGTTGTCTATCACGATTCCTGCTATTTGGGACGCTATAATGGAATTTACGACGCTCCGCGCGCAGTGCTTTCGAGCATTCCGGGATTGGAATTAAGCGAAGTCAAACGTTCCGGAGACAAAGGCTTTTGTTGCGGTGCAGGCGGCGCTCAAATGTTTATGGAAGAAACGGTTGGAAAGCGCGTTAATATCGAGCGAAGCGAAGAATTACTCGCTACGGGCTGCGGAACCATTGCTGTCAATTGCCCTTTCTGCATTACAATGATAACCGATGGCGTCAAAGCTAGCGACAATGAAAATGTTGTCGTCAAAGACATTGCGGAAATTCTTTTGGAATGCATCGAATAATTAATATATTATAATTGAATTTTTGGATTATTTCAATTTTTTTACTTGATAAATCCTTTAAATTTAATTATATTGCAACACATTGAAGATTATAATTATTAATAAATATGGTAAAGTATGAAAAAAATCATTTTAAGTATAGCAGTTGTTATTTTATTTAACTTATCTTTTGACGCTTCGGCGTGTACAAATTTTATTGTAACAAAAGGCGCTTCCAAAGACGGTTCAACATTTGTTTCATATTCGGCGGATGCAGGCGGGTTTATGGAGCCGTTGTTCTTTTTGCCGAGAGCAAAATATGCAGCTGGCACTATGCTTGATGTTTACGATTGGGACAGCGGCAAATATTTAGGCAAAATCAAGCAAGCCGCTGAGACTTATCAAGTTATCGGCAATATGAATGAATATCAAGTAGCTATCGGCGAAACTACATTTGGCGGCGTCGAGAGACTTCACCACGATACCACCGCAATAGTTGATTATGGCTCGCTTATGCGCCTTGCTTTGCAAAGAGCAAAAACTGCCCGCGAAGCAATAAAAGTAATGACCGATTTAGTAAAAGAATACGGCTACCACAGCGAGGGCGAATCTTTTTCTATAACCGACGGCAATGAAGCTTGGATGCTTGAAATGATTGGCAAGGGCGGCATTGAAAAAGGCGCAGTTTGGGTTGCAGTCCGCATCCCTGACGGCTACGTAGCGGCACACGCCAATCAAGCGCGTATCCGCCAATTCCCGATGAATGACCCAGAAAATTGCTTGTACGCACCGGACGTTATCACGTTTGCCGAAAAAAATGGATTCTATAATTCATCTAAGGACGGCAAATTCAGCTTCGCAGATGTTTACAATCCACTCGAGCCGGGCGGATTGCTCTTTTGCGAAGGACGCGTTTGGAGTTTGTTCAACCATTCGGCGCCATCGCTTAAATTAAGAGCAGAATACTGGCAGGCTTACAAAGGCGAAGAGCCATATCCGCTTTATATCAAGCCAGACAACAAATTAAGTGTCCGCGACGTAATGAATTTCATGCGAGATCATTTCGAAGGCACGCCTTACGACATGACAAAAGAGCCTGCTGCTGAGCCTTTCGGCTCGCCACTCCGTTGGAAACCGCTTGCTTTCAAAATCGAAGGCGATACGAACAGCTACGGCTGGGGACGCCCTATTTCAACTCAGCAAACAGCGTTTTCATTTGTTGCTCAAAGCAGAACATTTTTGCCAAGAGAAATTGGCGGCATTTTTTGGTATGGCGTCGATGACACTTATTCGACGGTTTACGTTCCACTTTACGCCAATATGAAATCAACTCCCGCTTGCTTCACGGGTGGCAGCATAAGTGAATTAGATTTAAATTCCGCTTTCTGGATTTTCAATCTTGTATCGAATTTAGCTTATACAAAATATTCATACATCATAAAAGATGTACAAGAAGTGCAGAAAAGATTGGAAGATAAATATGAGCTTTATCAGCCGATTATGGAAAATGCGGCAATGGTCCTCTACAAAAACAATCCACAGGTTGCGGTTGATTTCCTTACGGATTATTCATTGAACGAATCGCAAAGAATGTTCGAAGAATGGACGAAATTATGGAAAAATCTCGTTGTCAAATATAATGACGGATACATCAATAACGTCAATGACCAAAACGGCAGAAGTCCAAAAGGCGTTGGCTACAGCGATAAGTTTTTAAAAGGTTGTGTAAACGAACGCCCGGGCTACTATGACGTTAAAATGAAAACAAAAGCAAAATAAAAACATAAGGTTTTAAAATAGATGAAATCAATATTCTTGGCAATATTGGCAACTTTAATACTCTCGCAAGTCGCTGCCGCACAAAGTAATGAATATTTGGTTAAGTTTCGCAAAGTGTCTTCGCTCGGTAAAACGAGCGAAGTCATTTTGCAAAATGGGGCAACTTTGCGACTGGCAGTGCCACAGCTTAATTCCAAATCTTTCGACAATATGCCTCAAAGTTCTCAAGACTATATAAGGCAATTGCGCAATTACTACGTCCTTAGCGTGCCGCTGAGCCAAGAATCCGCTGTTTTGGAGAATCTCCGAAATAATCCTGATTTAGAAAGTATTTCGCCGAATTACGTATATCGCTTAGATGGCTTCGACAAACCAAACGATACCGAATACCGCGAGCAATGGGCTTTGGAGCAGGTAAATGCTCTCAAAGCATGGAATTACGCTTCTGGCGAAGGAATCGTCATCGGCGTAATCGATACCGGAATAGACTATGACCACCCCGATTTATTCAATAATCTTTGGATTAATCCAAAAGAAGATTTAAACGGCAATGGACGCTTCGAGCCTTGGAGTAAGGACGAATTTCGTTACGGCAAATACGGCGATTTTGACGGCTTGGACAACGACGGAAACGGCTTTGCTGACGACGTTCTGGGCTACGATATGATTGACCAGCAAATGCCTAATTTCGGCGATTGGAGCACGCCCGACGCCGATCCTTTTGACGAAAATAGTCATGGAACAGTTGTCGCGGGCGTCATCGCTGCCGAGCAAAATAATAATTTGGGCATTTCGGGTTTGGCGTATAAATCAAAAATAATGTCGCTACGAGTGTTTGACGTCGCGGGAAATGGAGAAACTGACGACATAGCCGCAGCAATTGTCTATGCCACAATGAATGGCGCACGCGTTATGAATTTCAGCTTTGGCGAGTACTACGCTTCTCCTTTGATGCACTTGGCTATTCAATTTGCATACTCTCGTGGCGTCGTGATGATTGCTTCCTCAGGCAATGAGAATAAAGACCTGCCGCACTTTCCTTCGGACTATCCAGAGGTAATCTGCGTTGGCGCTTCTACGCAATCTGGCAAACGTTGGGATTTCAGCAATTACGGCAGTAATTTGAGCTTGCTCGCGCCAGGCTATTTAGTGCTAACGACCGTACCGGGCAGCCTTTACAGCTTGAAATCCGGCACATCGCTTTCGTCGCCGTTCGTAACGGCAGCTTCAGCAATGCTTTTGGAGAAAAATCCGAAATTAACAATGCCGGACATAAAAGCAATTTTAATGGCGACAGCGAAAAGCATCTCGCCCACTGGCTGGGATAATTTGACTGGTGCCGGCATGCTCGACGCAGGAGCTGCACTCGAAAACGCAATTCCCGCAAAGCTCGAAATAAGCTATCCACTGCCCGAAGCGTCTATCAATAAAGAAAAAACGCCCACTTTGTCAATTGTAGGCTCAAGCCTTGTTCCGATTTTTGATAGCTATAGTATTTTACTTGGACTCGGGAGAAATCCCAGCGTTTGGGATACAATATTAACCCGAAACACAGTAGTTTTAAACGATACGCTCGCGAAACTGGATTTATCCGATTTAGCAGACACGACTTACACCATTTCGCTTTTGGTTTCTCTGAAAAATAAAAAACAACTGCAAGTGTGGCGGCAGTTTAATTTATATTCTCCTCAAAAGCCGTTTGCACTCTTTAATTTTAAAAAATATCAAGCCCTTGAAAATGACAAAAATACACTTGTCGTTTCCGCAGAAACAAATTTTGACGCCTCGTTTTATGTCGATTACCGTGAGAAAGGCAGCGACGGCGAATATCTTTCAATTGCCGACGAGCTGGAATTTTCCAAACACCATCAATTGATAATTAACAAGTACTTCAAATATGATTTGCGGTACGAGGCTCGAGCCTTTGCGATAAATTCCGCCGGCGATACAGCCCAGTATGATTTTGAATTTTCAATCGATAATATAAATTTCCCGCAGTATAATTTTCAAAAGAAAGAATATCATTTCCCGCGGGCTTATATATATCCAAAAGTAAGCGATTTCGACGGCAACGGCAAGCCCGATATATTTTATAATGACGTCGCAAATTTAAGTTTTGGCTACGCATATTTCGCAGAATTTGCCGACGGCGCCTTCCGCAAAATTGATTCCTCACAAGATGGCTTGATACCTATCGGCACCGGCAATTCAAATGGCGATGAATTCAAAGACTTACTCAGCTTCGGCGGTGGCAAGGCTGCCGTTTATCAAAGAACTGCGAACAACGCTTCGCCTTTTGCAGAAAAGATATTTACGTCTGAGGGCAATAGTTTTTGGGCAGAGCAGTATTATGATTTAACTGGCGATGGCTTAGAGGAAATAATTGCGAACAACGATACATCGTTTTATGCTTATACTTTCAAAAATGGGAAATATGAATTTTTGGCTCGCGCAACTTTGCCGGCGGCGCTTCGCCCAAGCGGCATTTGGAGCGGATCAGCCGTAGGCGATTTTAACGGCAGCGGCACTCCGAAGCTCTATATTTCAAATAATTTGGGGCATTCGTTTGTCTTTGAATATAAAAATAACTCTTTCAATTTGATTTATCAAAACACTGATATTAACGGAGCATTCAACCAATACGTTTGCTCGCTGGACATAGATGGCGACGGCATACCCGAAATTTTGCACGGAACAAATTCCATTTTGCCAGAAAGAAACGACCCATCGCGACAGCTTTGGTATTTCCGAATTATCGGAGCGGACACAGGCGGGAATTTCAAAGTTATGGATTCCCTGTTTGTCTATGGTGTTCGCGTGGGACCAGTTCAAAAATACAATACATCGTACCGAAACGGCGTAGCAGCCGGCAATGTGGATGGCGACAAAGGCGACGAGATAATAATCGCCGCAATGCCGAATTTATACGTTTTCAAATGGGATGCAGCGCAGAGCAAAATGCAGCCATTGTGGTACTATCCCGCGAGTTTTACCAATTCCGCTTGGGTGTATGATTTTGATAAAAATGGGAAAGCGGAAATTGGTTTTTCGTCATTTCAAGAAACGGAATTTTGGGAATTTAAAGGCGCAAATTCCAAGCTCGCCGAGTCGAACCTGAGCGGCTGGGCTTTGGGTGCGACAACAGCACATTTAGAGTGGGATGAAGTACTCGGAGCGACGCTCTACGAAGTGCTTTTATTAAATGATGACAACAAAACATTTACTTCAATTCAAAAAACAAGCGAAACGGAAATTGACATTCCTAACTTGACGCCGCAAAAATATTACAGATTTTTTCTGGTCGCTTTAAGCGGCACTAATCTCGATGAGAGCAGCGAATTATCTAACGAAGCAAAAGTTTACACAAATGATTTAGGCAAAATCGACTCGCTTCGAGTCATCGACGAGTCGCAAATCTTGGCTTCTTTCAGTACGCCTATGCCCTATCATTTCGTTAGTTCACGTAATTTCTATATAGTTTCAAAAACGACGGACGACACAATCCGAATAACTTCTGCCCAAACAACGGCTGATAAAATTTTATTAGCGTTAGGGAAATCATTGGATTCTGGCGATTATACTTTCTATGCCGAAAGCTTTGCAGATTTATACGGCAATCCGACACTGAAATCATCATTCGATTTTAATTTCTCTAAATTGCAGCCTGAGAAAGAGCTTTACTTATCAAGTTTGACTATACAAAGTTCTACATTTTTGCAACTTGTGTTTTCTGAATCGGTCGATAGCTCCGCAATTGATGTGAATAATTACACGATAAAACCCTATGGCAAAATATTATTCATCAGCCCGATACCGGGCAATGATTCCACATTCGATTTCGCATTATCCTTCAGCGAAAAGCTCACTGGCAGAGGCAAAAACTACTACCTGACGGCAAATAATATTTATTCAAAAAACGGACAGCCAATTACCCAAGGAGCAGGCAATACTCTTGGCTTTTCAATTGCAGAAGAAAATTTAAGCGGCATATATGTTTACCCCAATCCCGTAAGGCTTTCGCAAAATCAAGATATTTACATTGCTGGCATAACTCGCGAGGCGACTATAGAAATACTCAGCTTGGACGGGGAATTGCTCCGCTCGCTACAAGAAAATGACGGCAATGGCGGCGCTTATTGGGACGGCTTCGATAAAATTGGAAATAAAATAAAGCCCGGCATTTATCTGGTTAAAGCAAAAAATCCGAATAATATTAATTCGGATTTTGAGATGATAAAATTTATGGTTCTGCCGTAAATTTATGTTAGCAGTCAGCTGAATTACTAATAATAACAGTTTTGTCGTGGCGTCCCGATAAGTAAAACGACGTCCCATAAGACACTCACGTTTGTTAAAATAATATTGTGATGATGCTTACTTTTTTAAACACCCCCGACCCCCTCTTACAAGAGGGGGGGAAGAAACGATTGAAATAATTGAACTTACGATACTCAATGTCTCAAGTTCTTGTCCCCCCTCTTTTAAGAGGGGGCTAGGGGGTGTTAGTATTAATTTTGCAATTATGAGGTTTATTTTACATAATTGTAATGCCCAAAACCCTTTTATAAACTTATTAGACGTCCTACTGTTGTTTATCAGTTACTTATATGGATTCCCGCTTTCGCGGGAATGACAAAACTGCTTGGATTTCGGCTTATGAGACGTCCACCACAAGCAAATTGGACATAATCAACAGCCTGAAGTTCTTTTGATAAATAGATTTAATAATCTCGTAAAACAATAAAGATGAACTATGTATTTATCGCTTCGCGAATGAGTGCGCCGGCGACTAAATCATTTTCCTCGTAAATTGCTACTGTTTGTCCGGGAGCGACTGCTTGCCGCTTCTCGATGAACGTAACTTGTAAAGTTCCGTCATCAAGAATCTTGCAATAGGCGGGCTTGCCGCGGTCGTTGTATCGTATTTTTACGGTATAAATTTTATTTTCATCTAAATCGTCGTATTTCATAAAATTAATGCCATCGGCAATCAGCCCATCGTTGTAAGTATCGTCAATTACTGCTACTTCTACTTTATTTTCTGCGGCATTAATTGATTTAACATACAGCGGCACTTCGTACGAAATACCCAAACCGCGCCTTTGTCCTATTGTATAGAATGGAAAGCCCTCGTGCTTGCCCATGACTTTCCCTTGCATTGTGATTACACCTTTGCCTATATTTTCGAGTGCGTCTGGCGCCTGCTTTGCTATAAAGGAATGGTAATCATTGCTCGGGATAAAGCAAATATCCTGCGATTCAATTTTGTTAAATACCGGCAGCGAATATTTTTTCGCTAAATCGCGAACTTCTTGCTTGGTTACGTCGGACAACGGAAAAAGCGTTCTCGAAAGCTGTTCTTGGCTAAGTCCCCAAAGTGCGTAAGATTGATCCTTATTGGAGTCGCTTGCTTTTCGCACAAAATATCTGCTGTTTTCAGGATTTTGCAAAAGCTCGGCATAGTGTCCGGTAGCGAGAAATTCCGCTCCGTATTCGTTAGCTTTGGTCAAAAAAGGTCCCCATTTGATTTTCGTATTGCATTCGACGCAAGGATTAGGTGTGCGCCCAGCCAAATATTCATCGATAAAGTTTTTGATAACAGTATCTTTGAATGTTTGTGTCAAATCAATTTGATGATGCTCGATGCCTAATATATTGCAAACGATTGCTGCATCTCGGCTGCCGGTGAAAGAGCAACAGCTTTTTTTGTTTTCGACCGGCGTGCAATCGTCCTCTAATTTATGAGTCGCAATCGTCAATCCGATAACATTATAGCCCTCTTCCAAAAGCATCGCAGCTGCAACAGAAGAATCCACCCCGCCCGACATCG
>JBBRJR010000061.1:0-11665 GCA_038218865.1 Kapaibacterium sp. (SeqCode)
GTTGGGGCTGATGATGGAGCAAGCTAAAACTGGGGAGCATGTTTCAAGAGAGGAAGTAATGGCGAAATTGAGCGAAGAATGAAAGTATTATTCGATAAGTCATTTATAAAAAGCCTCGATAAACTTGCCGATAAGAGTCTCAAAATCAGATTAATTGATATTATCGGTGAGACAGAAAAAGCAAATTCAATATCCGAAATTCCACAAATCAAGAAACTATCTGGCTTTAAAGAATTCTATAGAATTAGAATAGGCAGCTATCGCTTGGGCTTGGAATTAACTAACAAAGATACAGTTCTTTTTATCATAATTGCTCATAGAAAAGATATTTATAAAATCTTCCCGTAGAATAATTTATCCCTCAGCCCTCGCTCGCGGGCTTTCTGCAATATACAAAATGCTTTTTCGTCGAAATGATTTTTATTGAATATTTAAAGATTTTAGGAATATCGTTATGCATACTTTCAAAATCGATAAAAATGACGATGAATACCTCACTTGGGCGACCGAGCCGCCTGGATGTCATACGCATGACAAAACAATTTAAATTGCTATGGAAAAATTGAAAGTTGCAATTAACCTTTCTTTGGAAATAGATTTTTAAGAAGAAATTGCAATGCAAACATCAGGATTTGCGAAATTTATCCAAAAGCAAAATACTTTACAATTAATCAATAACCTAATCCATTATATTTTTCAATAATTTCTGAGTGTTAAATGAAAATTCAAAATTTTCAAAAAAAACTGGCAGTTCTTGTTGCTGGTTTTGCATTCGTATCAATAGTAGGCTCTTGTTCTCATCCGACGGAGAATATAGAATCTTTGCCAACTGTTTGCTTTGAAAGCGACGTATTGCCGATATTTCAAACAAATTGTGCTATATCGGGGTGTCATGCTGGAGGAAATGCCGAAGCCGGCTACTCTTGTTCGGATTATCCTTCTATTATGAGGAAGATTTCACCTAATTCACTATCGAATAGTGAAGCATACCAAGTTATAACCGATACATGGATTACTCCCATGCCACCATCGCCACGCAAAATGCTATCGAAAGAGCAAAGAACATTGATTGCTGTTTGGATTTTGCAAGGTGCTAAAGAAACTAAATGTAATAATTAAGGGAAAATAAATGAAAATGAGAATTGGATTTATTACAGCTTTTTTAGGCGTAATTATGATTACGTTTCTAATTACAGCGTGTTATTATGACAATGAAGAGAGCTTATACCCAGCGTTAAGCGGAGAATGCGACACAACAAATGTTACTTATTCGGGAACTATTGCCGGCATTGTGTCTGATAATTGCAATTCTTGTCATGGTGCAAGCTATATCAATGACGGTGATAGGATCAGATTGGATAATTTTAACTATTTGAAAGCTAAACTCAGTGACGTTATTATTGCCATAAACCATGGTTCGACTAAATCAGCAATGCCGAAAAATACTGCTAAATTAAACGATTGCAAATTAAAGCAATTTGAAATTTGGAATAATGCAGGCGCTCCTAATAATTAGATTTTATTTATTAATCAAGAAAAATACAATGAAATATTTAGTAGTTATATTATTTGCTTTGTCTGTTATTTCAATCAAAGCACAAGACGATTTGCTGGAAATGCTCGACAACGCAGCCGCTCCCACTACCGATTATACGACGGCTACTTTTAAAGCACAAAGAATTATAACCGGACATTCTATAGAGATGATGAAAGCTGGCGTATTAGAATTTAGAATATCACACCGCTTCGGTAAGTTGAATTCTGGCGTTGAGCAGTTTTGGGGACTTGACCAATCAAGCATATATCTTGGCTTAGAATATGGTATTACTGATTGGTTAGAGGTCGGTGTCGGTCGGACGCCTTATGAAAAAACTGTCAATACATTCGGAAAAGTTAGGCTTTCGAGGCAGGCAACAGGCGAGAACGCTTTTCCGCTTTCGATATCATATCTTGGAGCTGCTGCTTTCAACACAGCGAAATTTGATGATGAAACACGCTCGAATTTCTTCTCGTCGAGAATGACATATGTTCATCAAATTCTTATAGCACGCAAATTTAACGATGAGCTTTCGCTACAGTTATCTCCAACATTAATTCACAGAAATTTAGTAACGTCTGCCTTAGATGACAATGATCTTTTTGCAGTTGGTTTAGGCGGACGCTATAAGTTGTCCAACCGCATTTCTGTCAATTTGGAATATTATTATGTCCTGCGACCTGAGTGGAACAGAAAGACAGATTTTAAAAATCCGCTATCAATTGGATTTGATATCGAAACAGGCGGGCATGTTTTCCAATTATTTTTGACAAATTCCCCCGGCATGATAGAAAAGCATTATATTGCTGACAATATGGGAGATATATCTAACGGCGATATTCATTTTGGGTTTAATATCACAAGACCATTTACTTTATTTGGCGAATAAAAATTTATAATTAGGAGATTTATCATGCGTTTAACGATTATAATGGTATTTGTTTTAGCATTTGTATTTTCTGTAAAAGCTCAAGACAAATTTATCAGCAAAAATGGATTTATTGGTTTTTATTCCAAAACATCAATGGAAACGATTGATGCAAAAAACAATCAAGTCGCCTCCGTCATTGATACGAAAAAAGGCTCAATCGCATTTAATGCTATTATCAAGTCTTTCAAGTTTGAGAAAGCATTAATGGAAGAACATTTCAACGAAAATTACATAGAATCGTCAAAGTTTCCAAAAAGTACTTTTATTGGGAAATTTGTAGGATTTGATGTTGCAAATTTCAAAGTAAACGGCAATTACAAAGTTACTGTCGAAGGTGATTTGACTATTCACGGCGTTAAGAAAACTATAAAGATACCCGGCACTCTTGAAGTGAAAGGTAATAATATTCAGGCAAAAGCTAAGTTTTTACTAAATCCGGAAGATTACGGGATTGATATACCATCAATAGTTAGAGATAAAATTTCCAAGAATATGGAAGTTACTGTTGATATTAATTACGATCCAGTTAAATAACTTACGAGTATAAAAATGAAAAATAAAACCGCAACAATAATCCTTATATTAGTGGGAATACTCATAATCGGCGGCGGCTTAGGGTATTATTTATATCAAAAACCCGTTAAAGACTTCTCCAATTCAAATGCTGATTTAGCACTTACAGCTAAAGAAATATTTGCAGAATTTGAAAAAGATGAGCTTGCCGCAAATGAAAAATATGTTACCGATGATAAAACAATAGAAGTGTCTGGAACTATTATCGAAATCTCAACGAATGACAACGGCACAGTAACACTTTTACTTGACGTAGAAAATCCAGATGGCGACCTCTCTTGTAGTATTGTCAAGGAAGATTCTGATTATGCAAATACCTTGCAAAAAGGTACTTCGGTCAAAATCAAGGGGCAGTGCACTGGCTATCAAGATTTAATAAATAAAGAAGTGGTTATGATTAGATGTGGGATTGTCAGATAGATTATTGGTAATTATTGCTAAAATTTGGTAATTATTGAATATCGCAAATGTTATTGCTTTTCTCTATTTTATAGCAAGCCCCCCCCCCGCTCTCGCTGGGGGGGCTTTCTTGCAATGTACAAAATGCTTTCTCGTCGAAATGAATATATAATATTAGGAGTTAAAATGAGAACATTTTCTGCCGTAATTGAAAAATGCAAAGAGACTGGCTTGCTGGTGGGATATATTCCTGGATTTCCCTATGAGCGCCATCATATATTATTTTTGCACGCGACCTCTAAAAGCCAATCGCCGGCTGGATATTGACGCAAGCGAGCTTCCTCGTCCGTCCGCCCCCAATGATCGCACCGTGAAAGATTCACCAAATCTTGAATATTTATTCGCTCGGCTAATTTTTTTATTGCCTGAGCCGATACGTCATTTTTAACCTTATATAGCTGCATCGGCTTAAGATGTTCCATAATATACTTTTCGACCTGCGGGATAGCAAATTCCAGCCCTAATTTCACCAGAAGTGTGCGAGCGGGCGGCAAGCCCAAAGTGTCGTGCATTTTGCTTTTGAATTTACTATTTATATAGGCAGTAGTATAAGGTTTTCCAAGGTCATGGCAAAGCGCGCCGAACATAAATTCGGTGAGTTCTTTTTCGTTCGGATAAAGCGAGCGAAATTCCACAGCGACATCGACCACCATTAGCGTATGCTTCCAAACGGAGCCTTCTGGATGCCAATCCGGCTCTTGCGGCGTGATGATAAGGCTCGAAAGCTCGGGAAAGTCTTTCAAAAGATTATATTTTTTCATATAGAGCAAAAAATCGGAGGGTTTTTCCGAATTTAGCATAGCATTATAAAAATCGTATCGAATCATTATCAGATAGAAAAAGTGTTGAAATATGTTTTTTAGCCAATTATTTTTTGTATTTTTTCAAAAATAAGAAATTAAGTTTTGCAATTATCATAAATTTTGTTAGTTTTTTGGTAAGAGTTTATTAAGTAATTGATTTTCTTTGAAAATTGTCGTATTTTCCACTACATTAGAATTGATAAGCATTTGAAAATAGGGCAAAAACTAAAAATATGAAAAAAATATGTTTAATAATTTAGAAAACGTACGTAGGTACGACAACCTGGAGGGTATTTATTATGTCTAGAGGCGGCGGAGCAGGAAAGGTATATTTTGTGCTTTATCTTGCCGTTGTTTTGGAGCTCCTTATTATCATCGTCGAGCGCGATGAGGCAGAGGAGCATCTCCACAGAAAGCAACAAGAAACGATGAAAATCGTGGAAAGTATTTTATCACAACTTCAATCCGGAGCAGGTACTGAGGGCATCAACACACGCCCGCAAGACGAAATTACTATACCACCGCCCGGTGTCAATATTAAAGAAGTCTTAGGCTCTGACATTAAATCTTTCAGGCGCTATGTAGTAGAAGTAGGCGTAACTGACGTAACGGCTGCGATAAAACGCAAAGAAGGCGAGTCCGACAAAGAGCATCAAGAACGATTGCAAAAATTAGTAGAATTGGCAAACGTTTCCGAGCTACAATATCAGATATTTTATAGCTCGAGCTTGGATCCGGCGAGTGCGCCAATGTTTCAAAGCGACTCGTACATTCGCAAGAACAATATAAATTTCATGCAATTCCAGCCGGGTCAAAATTTTCCTGGTCCGGGCGAAGAGGCATGGGAATTTCTTGGCGTCAGGCAGCTTAATTTAGACACCAAAGCTACTTACGATAGATTAGACGTAAAGACACTAAGATCAACTGCTGATATAGTGCCGATGTATCCTCGCGAAAAGCAAGTTGAGATTGGTCCCGTTTACGCTCCGCAGGGAGTTCCGTTGGACAGCGTTTATTTCTATTCTGATGCAGAAAGCAGAAAGTTAGGCGCTTCAAGCGGCGAAAATTTACAAAAAAGATCTTTCGTTGTGAATTTCCAACCGCCGAGCAAAGCGGGTTGGTATAAATTAAGATTTTTCTCGAGAACAAATAGAATCCTTGGCGTTCGTGCAGAGCAAAAAGCATCGGAATTGGACGACGCCGCTACTGTCAATATTGGTACTGTACAGCTGACCGTCCGCGATTTGCGCAAGGTACTCAAAGAATTGCAAATGACACTTGATAAATTCATGATGCCAAGTACAGATGAATTTATTAAAACTCTTGATATTGATAAATTTGATCAAGAAGTAGCACAATCAGTTGCTATGGCTATGGATGACCCGAATTCGGTAGAAGTTATCGGCAAAATTCGCCTTTATAGCTATATCGCAAAACTTTTGGCTCCGGGCATGAGCTCGAACTTTGACCAAAATCGTGGCGCTATCGAGTTTAATATTCGCGTTATCACTCCTAAGCCGACGATATCTGAGCCTACGGTGAATATGGCGTCAAATATGTATTCATTCGATGCTATACCACACGTATTTGATTTCTCAATTTCGCCTTACCAATCTGGAAACAACAATTTAGTAGGACGCGTTTTGGACAAAAGCGGCGCGCCAGTGGCAAGAATAAACTTCAAGCCGCTTGATGAAATAGCAGGAATGAACGTACCGGCACCACGCACGGGCGACAAACGCGATATTCGCGCTACTGTAGATCAAAAATTAGCTCCCGGGCAATATAAATTAGAAGTAGTTCACTCCTTGCAAGGCAGAAGCAGCAAGCCGGAAGTAAGTGATTTGACGATATTTGAAACATCGCTCACAGATGAGAGCGAGAAGAAGATTAACCAATATTTGAATAATTTCGGATATTACGGTGGTCGCTTGGTACTTGACTTAATTCCTGAATCAGGCAACAAAATAGCACAAAATAATTTTAAAACGTACATTAATTTTGATAATAATCCTCAGGCTTCGCCATCTGACGGTCTTGCAATCACGCAAGAAATGAATATCCAATATAAGCCTGATGCCAGCAAGGTATCTGTTCGGGTTACTTGGGTGCAGCCGTTCTCTGGCATCGAAGTTGATTTGTTCACCAAGAAAACTTACGACATCAAGCAAGAGCCACCGTCTGTCAGTACGCGTGGCATGAGAGTAGAGATTTCAGGGCAAATAGCCAGAATAAAAGTATCTGTTTATGGTATCAATATATCAAAACCACTAACGGGCAGCGATCAGCAAGCAATTATCAAAAAACGAGTGGGCGAAGTTACAAAAGTAAATGGTTTGCAAACGTACAGCGTTTCGGCTGGACCTGATCTTGAAGACGCAGGCGATGGAACTTATACACTTACTTTCGAGCTTTCCGGAACGCTTCCGCGTGGCGAATCGAAAATAAAAGGAACACTTGCAGTACCGGTTTATGCAGCTGCTATAAATCCAGTAAACAACAAGCCTTCTGATGAGGCAACTCAACAAATTACGATACCGATTGACTATTCACCTGACAGGGGCGGTCAAAGAAGAAGATAATTCAATTTAATTATATCTGTTATTTTTGATAAGTTTTTTTTAACAAGTCAAAAATAACAGATAATAATTATTGTAATTACACTTCTATTAAATTTATGATTAAAAAGTTACAAAATAGAAATTAATAAAAAGTAGATAAACAAGGGATTTTAAAATGATGAAGAAATTATCATCGCTAATTATCAGTTGCTTGATTTTGACTATAGCCGCCTCGAGTGTATCGAATGCACAGATAGACGAGTCTTTCAAAATCAAGCTCGAGAGTATCTTGACAAAATTTAAGAATTACAGATATTCTACAATTTCAATTTACAGAGTAAGAGATATAGGCGATATCCGCAATGCAATCCGTAAGCAAGAAGAAGTATCAACTCGCAAAAATGTTACTTCCGGAACAGATTGCGTTAAAAATGCCGAACCTTCAACTATTACTTTTGTTCAATCGCAAGTCGATGGAGGCAAATCCTCTCTTGACATAAAAAGAGAAATGGTTAATCGCGGTATCACGATACCTGACGATATTGATTGCATTATAGACGCTTTGCAAGGCTCGGGCGAAGTTATTCCTACCGTGCGTAATGTGTATGTCGTAACGACACGCATGGCTCGCGAGCAGTTAGAGCCTACTTCCGTCATTGCTATGATAGTATCATTCGAAGATGAGGAAGGAGTTGAAAGAAATATTCGTCAAGTAACTCCGAAAAATGTTTATACCAATCCTGAGCTTTTTTCTTTTACTTTGGACGAAACAGAATTTCGTGCATACAATATGTATGAGCTTTTAATGACGGCTTTCCGCCAAAATAATATTGAAAACAAAACACTCGAAGCTCAAGGCTTCGGCTCTTTTGCTACATTTGCACCAAAGGTTTACGGTACTTCGCAATCTCTTGTTAGAAACGAATCAGAAGTAACGAGCTACGACGTCCAAACATTTATACGGATAAGCGAAGGGCAGCCTCTGGATTATAATTATGTAAACAATGAAATTATTATCAGCCCTGACTTACTCAGCTGGCGCCGCTATGAATTGCCGACACGTACTTATTTGGACGGATTTGTCGATACACTGTCTTCAGTAACAAATAAGACATTGCCAAAATTCGGCGTCGAGCTCAAATACGGCATTGACGAAATAAACTACCCAAGCCTTTGGAGCGAAAGAATGACTCTGTCGGCAATTTGGGAAAACATGAAACTTGGTCTTATCTTGCCTACATCTGGCTGGTCTTCACTTACCACTGATGCTTTCGAAATAAACAGAAAGTTGACTCATGGCGGCATGGGTATATCCGCAAGCGGCGATTTCCCGATAAAAGTTATTCCTCAAAGCGGTATATTTAATTTCAGCTTTGGCTACGTATTTGGAGATGCCAAAGAATCTGATTACAAAAACCGTTTGACTGATATTGAATCACCAAATTGGGATCCGATTGGCAGCCCGCAGACATTATCCCAAATCTATAATGAAGACTATTTTATTCGTTTTAATACCTCATTGCACTATACTTTCGGAATAGCCATCGATGATGATTATTGGCTACGTTTCGGCATTGGCGGAACAACTTACTCAATGGAAAGATGGTACTATAAATTAGAAAAAAATCAAGATGACGAAGATGTTCTTAATTATGTTAAGAAAAAATCGGAATCCATTGCCGGTATAAGTGCAAAATTTGATTTTATGTCTAAAAACATAACAACGCCTTACGGCGCTTCGCTTCAATATTTTGATGAATCACTTTTTGCCAATATTTGGTTGCAAATACCGATTATCCGTAATACACTTTCTTTAAGACTTGACGCAAAAGGTTATTTCACTGCATTCAAAGATAGTCCGAGAGATTGGGAAAACAAAAGCGTATTTATGCCGATGGCAAGAGTTATCGTAACATTTTAATTTGTAAATATAAGTATAATAAAATAGAAAGAAAATTATGAAAAGATTTTTCGTTGCTTTAATATTAATGATGTTAGCCTTCGGTTCGGTAGCAAAAGCTCAAACTGGCAGGATAACCAACGAGAAGCAGATTCTCGATTCATTAACTACAATCGATCCGGAAATTGTTAAATATTTCCCCCGATGGAAGGTTTGTGAGCATGACTTGCAAATCCAAATTTATCAAACATTTCTCTTTATGGGTTACCAGAAAAGCGAAATAAATCAGCAAGATATTGAGATATTAGCTGCACCACTGGAAAGAGTTGATATACCTTATGATATATTGCTCATCACGAGCGGCTCTGCTACTATGAATGCAGTTCAAATAGAATATTATATGGGCGACAAAATCGTCAGATTCCTTTCCGGAGATTTGGTCTATGCTGGCGTTAACCGCGGTGAGTTCCAATATGACCAGATGGGACGCCAAACAGCTAAGCGCGACTACTGCTATAGTGAAATTCCTACAGAAGTACCGCTGGCAGCTTCGCAAGCTGAATTCATTATGAATTTCTTGGAGCCGACAAATGCAAAACAAGTTATTACGGCTTCGCTATTCGAGCAATCGCTTAAAATCGGTCAAACTGGTTTTTGGCTTCGCTCTACAATCGGTACTGACCAAATTGGCTATCAATTTTGGTCGAGCGGCGAAGGCAAAATCGTTTTGCAACGCCCACTTTATGTCAATAACGATGCACTAACGCGAGAAAGTATTCCTTACCTTATCAATGCCTATATGGGCGGCGCTTATCGCGTTACGAGCGGCTTGGGCAACAATACTATATTCAGCTGGGTAGGCGAAAGAACACTTAACACCGGTCCTGGCGGAAAGATAGTAGCTGGTTTTGATTTTCACATGCCGTTTAATCCTGCTTTTGGTATCGGGTTGAACGTGGAGCTTCCGCTTTCGAGAATTGAAACAAGATCCGTCGATAGGGACACTTACGGCACTTATCCACATAATGAAGAAACTGTAGTGTTCGTCGATGGCGACGGTCGCGCCGAAAAAGCAGAAATATTGGGCATCGCTCCTCTATTGCGCGGAACAGGTCAAGTAACTGCTTTTTATCATTGGTGGCTGGACAGAAATAATCCTGAAAATTATTTCCGTTTCGATTTAGGACTAAACTACAATGAAGTTCGCGAGACTCTGCTTTATAATTATCCTGACATGACAGGGCTAAATCAAATTGCTTATATTTCTACATTGGGCGTCGAAGGACTTAAAACTTACAAGCCGAAAGAATTTGGCGATTGGGTCTATGCTAAAGCAGAATACCGCAACCAAGCTACTTTCCCATTTGGACTTAGCTTGCAGTACTCTAACCAAATTATGTTAGGACGCGTTTGGATACCGCTTTTCGGTAGCTGGTTCTATTTGGAAGGAAAATATGCAACTCCGGTTCGCGGCTTGCGTCCTTACGAGCAAAAGAATTTCTTTATGATTTCTCCGCTTTTGAGATTGACTATTTAAATTTGATATTTATTAATTGGCTGTCTCATAAGTTAAATTATTTATATAAATATCTATAATTAAATATTATCTTATCGCGTAGCGATTTAATTATGGTAACACATAACATTCAAAAAGAAACTTATCGCGTAGCGATTATATTTAACTCCTACAGAGTAGAAAACTTGGTTTTGATTTCTTGTTACCATAATATAATCGCTATGCGATATAAATAAATTATGCTTTGCTATTTTTCGTTAAGTTGCGAAATTTACTTTGAGACTGCCTCTGTTATAGTATTTTTCAAATTAAAATTAGGCAAAATTGTTAAATGTTTTTGTTTTGCCAAAAATATGAAAAACCCCCGTTGCAATATTTTTTAAAAAGCATTGCTTAAAGGGGCATTTTTTTTTAAAATTAATAATTATTCTGATATGACAATGCAAGAAATTTTCACTTCAAAATTTAAAAAATGTATTTTACTATTTCCGGTGGTTTTTTTGATGGTAATCAATATACTGCCGGCGCAAGAACCAACCAAAAACCAAACCGAACAAAGAAGTGAACTTTTAAAAGACGCCAAAGTAGAGGCTGCAAGAAAAGACATCGAAATTACCGTGCGTAATGTAGAGATTACTAAATTTCCCGAAATAAAAATTATAATAGAAGCCTACAATAAATTAGGTGAGCCGATAGACTCACTTACGGCGGAAAATCTTTTCGTATTTGAAAACAACGTACCGAAAAAAGTCCTAAAAGTCGAAAAAATCCCAGTAGCTGAAGAGGTTACGGTTGATTTTATATTTGTAATTGATATTACCGGCTCGATGCAACAATCGATTAATCAAGTAAAAAATAATATAACGAGCTTTACGAATAATTTGTCGCAAAGGGGCATAGACTACCGCTTAGGGCTTATATTATTCGACGATGAAGTGTCGCGAACCTTTAAGCCGACTAACAAGACAGCGGACTTTATTGGCTGGTTGAATGCTGTTCGTGCCTTCGGTGGCGGCGATGAAAAAGAAAACGCACTCGAAGCACTAAACGAAGTAACGAATTTCAAATTTCGCCACGATGCGAGCCGAGTTGTTGTATTGGTTACCGACGCTCCTTACCACCAAGCCGGCGAAACTGGACAGGGCGTAACGCGATTTACCACTGAAACAATTGTTGATAAATTGATAAAAAACGAGATACGTGTTTTCAGCATTACACCACCAAGAATTCCGAATTATTTATTGCTTTCTCGAGCAACTCGTGGCAGCAATTTCGATATTGATTTCTCATTTTCTACGATTTTAGATAATTTTTCAAAGCAGCTGACTAATTTATTTATTTTGACATATCGTTCGGACGAGAGCGTAATACCTGACTCGATTGAG
>JBBRJR010000062.1:0-11563 GCA_038218865.1 Kapaibacterium sp. (SeqCode)
CCGGTAATATAAATCTTCGCGGAAATGCCCTTCTTCGACCAGTTTTTCTAAGTCTTTATTTGTTGAAGCGATAACGCGGACGTCCACAGAAATTTCTTTTGCCCCGCCCAAGCGGTAAAATTGCCGCTCTTGCAAAACTCGGAGCAACTTCACTTGCAATTCCATGCTAAGCTCAGCAATTTCATCAAGCAAAATAGTGCCATGTTGTGCTTGCTCAAATTTGCCTTGTTTAATTTTTTCTGTGGCACCAGTAAAAGCGCCCCGCTCGTAACCGAACAATTCATTTTCAGCAAGTTCGCGAGGAATAGCGCCGCAGTTTATGGTAACAAAAGGACCTCGGTTGCGAGGAGAATTTTCGTGAATAAACCGAGCCATGAGTTCTTTGCCGGTGCCTGATTCACCGAGGATAAGCACAGTAGTGTCATCAGCTTTGGAAATTATTTTTGACATTTCGGTAGCTTTCATCATGCCTTCGGAAGATCCCAAAATCTCGCTTGGCTGGTCTTTTTTTAATTGCTCTGATAATATATCGACTTGCCGGCGCAAATCAAAATTTTTCAAAGCTCTTTCGACGGCTACTTCAAGTTGCTCTAAATCAAGAGGCTTGACTATAAAGTCCTCTGCCCCTAATCTCATAGCACGGACAGCCATTTTAATATCAGAAAATGCAGTCATTATTATTACGGGCATCGTGTAGCCTTGCTTTCGTAATTGCTCTAAAATATCGAGCCCATTAGCATGCCCCAAAAATATATCAAGCAAAATTAGATCCGGCCCTATCAAATGCAATTCATCAAGTCCTTGAGCTGCATCGGTATAGGTTACCACTTTATTGTATTTACTGCTTAAAATACTTTTTACGGTTGAATTCACCAAAGGATCATCTTCGATAACTACAATAGTATAATTATGTTTCGACACGTTTGACGCCTTTTATATTTATAAATTTATTAACAAAAAAAGAGTTTATTGATAATTTCTCGGAACCGGCAATTTGACATAAAAAGTTGTCCCGTTGCCGAAAGAGCTTTCTACGTCGATAATTCCCCCGTGCTGATGCAATATTCGCTGTGTAATCGGCAAGCCGAGACCTGTACCATCAGCTTTACGAGTAAAAAAAGGATTAAATATTTTAGATAAATCCTCTGGCGGAATGCCCATGCCATTATCACAAATAGATACGACGGCGTACTCACCGTCTCCGTGTTTACCTGACGTTTCAGTGTAAGATTTAATTACAATCGACCCTTTAGCTTTAATAGCATCCGCCGAATTTGTAATTAAATTTATAAAAACCTGCTGCAATTGTTTGGAATCCGCCGCTACCTGAGGCAAATTATCGTCCAGCGACAATTCGACTGTGATATCTTTCCGTTTTAAAACAGAAGTAACCAATTCGAGTGTATTAGGAATAAGTGAATTAATACTTAAACTTTGTATGTCTGGCATAGTCGGACGAGAAAAATTAAGGGTTACCTCGACTATCCGCGAAATTCTTTCTACTCCTTGCAAAGCAGTAGAAACGTAATCGTACTCTGGCATATCTTCTTTTATATTGCGTCTGAGTATTTGCAGATTCAAATTTACTGCAGCCAAAGGATTACGTATCTCGTGCGCTACGCCGGCTGAAAGCTGCCCCAAAAGCACGAGCTTATCTGCTTGAACTAATTTATCGGTCAAAGCATGCTGCTCGCTAACGTCGCGGGCAATTGCCTGTATTAACCTGCTGCCATCGTATTTGACGAAGCGTGCGCTGACTTCAACCATCAAGCTTTCATTAGAAATTGTATCTAATGACAATTCACTTAATACCATAGGCGAGCTCGTCTTTTGCAACAGTTTGAATATTCGCCGAAACTGTGGCAAAGTAGAACCAATTAGCTCGTCATGCGACATGCCGATTAAATTTGCGGCATATTCATTTGCATCTAAAACGCTCCAAGTTTCTGGCTGAACGATAAAAACAGCATCCGAAGCATTATCAAAAAAAGATTTATACCAAGCAAGTTGCTTTTCGAGGCGTTCGGTTTTCGCTTTTATAGTTTCTTTTGGAGTTCTATTAACTTTAATTTTATCCATTAATTCTTACTTTTTTTCAGGTAAATTGGGTTTTAGACTATCGGCAGGCATGCTGCTGGTAGAATCACTTTTGAAAGCAGGAACGAGGTCTTTAATTTCTATCTTTTGTAGATCTTTTATTTGCTCCATCGGCTCGTTAACCATTTCTTTGGCTCTTTCCCATAACTTTGTGGGAGACAAGAAGTCTTCGAGCGTCGGATCGGATTTATCTTTTTTCTCGATTGCAGGCGCTTTGACTGGCTCAATATTTGTTGGTATAGGCTTTGATTGATACACTACCCTTTGCCGCTCGACTAATGAATCAGGTAAAGGGCTACCACTATTCAGAGCTGTTAAATATGCAACAGTAAGCCCAACATCTTTGGCATATACAGTATGTGGGTATCTTTCGATAAGCAAACTATAGTATTTAAAAGCGCTGTCGGGCGAATTTAAATTCTTTTCGTAAATCCAGCCGGTATTATAAAGCGATCGGGGCGAAAGCCTTGAATCCGGAAAATATTCAAAAATCTTATGAAATTGACTTACAGCAAACACATATTCTCCATGTTTCATTAAATCGCTGCCAGAAGAGTAAAGCTCAGCCACTGAATCTTGCAAAAAAGCATTTGTATAGCCTAAAACTGACATTGCCTCTCGCCCGTACTGGGTACGCGGATATCTATCGACTATTGCTTGCAAAAGTGAATCCGATTTCCGCAAATCGTCTTTTTTCAAAAAATGAGAATAGACGTACATAAACCGTGCTGTAGTAGTATCTTTCTCAGGTGAAAGCATAGCTGCACGCTCATAATAATAAAGAGCAGAATCTTTATTCTTCAGCTGAGTTTGCACCCGCCCCATTTCAAATAAATCATAAGACAAAATTTGAAGCGACGTGTCGGACAGGGTTTCTTTATTAGATATACGATTTAGTGCTGGAGCTGTTTTTTTATTGAACGTGTCCCATGAATTTAACAGTTGATACATTTCTTCGGCTTGTGCGTAGTTCGGCACTCTCAAAGCCCGAGCGCGAGCAAAATACATACGAGCTGTATTAAAATCATTTTTCTGGTAAAAATCCATTCCTCTTTCGTAAGCAAACGCAGCCGTTGCTTGGTGAACATTATAGAGTGAATCGGCAGTACGCTCAAGTTTCTCAATCTCAAAAGGCTCTTCCTTCATGCGAGCAATTTGCATTCGTTGGGCAAGGACATACGGCTTCCATTCGGTAAATTTGCCGTCATTGTCCAATCTATCCAATATTTTTTCGGCTTCGGCGTAACGTTTCAACCTTATCATTGAAGCCGCTTGATATAGATTAGCTTCGAAAATGCCTAAGTAATCCGGATTATATTTCAAAGCGTTAGCAAATTCTTTCTCGGCACGCTCGAACATGCGAAGCCTGAACAATAGGGTAGCTAATTCAATTTGCCACTTCGATTTCAAATAGCCGTCGTCTGATTGAGCTACTGCTTGCAGATACGGTTTCAGCGCCCCTTCCAAATCATTTTGGAATAGCGCTAGCTCGGCTTCTATACGGAAAGCGTCCGACAATATATCGTAGCGCTTCTTTTGCCAAGCTATGTCCACCGTGCGGGACAACATAATTTTTCCAGCATAATACTTTTGCTGAACAATTAAATTTTGCGCAAGTAGCAAGTGCGCGTCTGGAGATAAGTCGCCGTCAGGGAATTTATCAATTAACTCACTGCATTTTATCTGCGATGGCAGCCACTCTTCTCTATAAAAATATGTTTTTGCCATCAGATAGAGAACATCCATAACGTAGTTACTCTTCGGGTGATAAGACAAAATCTTAGAGCCTTTGATTAAAACTGAATCAAGCTTGACAGCAACAGGTTGCCGCTTAACGCGAGAAATCAAAAATTCTTCCATAAACGGAGGCATGCCGGATTGGCGTTGTGCGTCGAGTACTAAATTGGATTGCGGAATGATTACGCGGGGCAAAACCCGCTTTTTTTCTTCCTGATACTCAAATTCCTCTTCTGCTTCTTTTATCAGCTTATTAGCATTGTAATAAGTATTAAAAAATGTCGTGAAATTGTCGTATTGTTTGCAGGAACTAAGAGAAAGAGAAATCGCCAGAGCAATTAACAATGCATATTTCATTTTGTTATTCAGCATAACCACTTCTTTTTTTTAGAAAAATTTAGTAAAATTATCTATACTCTCTTTCATTTAACAATTAAACAATATGCAAATATAATATTTTGGCTAATATTCTTCAAATACTTTTTCTTATACGTATATAATTTATTAATATTTTAGAGAATCAAACAAGAATAGCCAACAATTCAAGTAATTTTTTTCATCATTGTTTTATAATATTTCGCCATTACCAATTATAAAAAAAAGCAGTCTAAATAACTGCTTTTTTTTATATTTCAAACCAATGTGTTTATGTTTGATTAATCTCCAAACATACACACGTCGTCCTATCCGTGGTTGCAACCGCAAACTTTTTCGTTGAATGGGCTGTTAAATACAAATCCTGATCCTTCATGCGAATCGACGAAGTCTAAAGTTACGCCCATTAGATAAAATAGGCTTTTTTTATCAATAACGATATTATGGTCGCGTATAGTATAAGTATTGTCATTGTCAGCAATCTGCGAATCAAATCCTATTATATAATTCATGCCTGAACAGCCGCCGCCGCTAGTTCCTAAACGTAAATACATATCTTCTGGCACGTCGTTTTCGGCTTTAACTTTGATGATCGCATTTATCGCATCTTCGGAGATGAAGATATCATCGTTGTGGTCGGAGCCTTCTACTGCTGTATTAATTCTTTCGGGTTCTAATGCTATTGTATCCATATTTAAATTCCTTATATTTAATAATCAAAAAAAATGTTAATCATAATCAACAAAACAATTATCAGTAATTGGATGCGACTGGCAAGTAAGTATATAGCCATCCTGCATTTCTTCATCGGTCAAAGCTTCTCGCTCGTCCATTATAAATTCTCCCGCGGTTACTTTAGCTCGGCAGGTAGAGCAAGCGCCTATTTGGCAACTTAGTGGCGGCTGAGAGCCATATCTTTGCAAAGCATTTGTCAAAGTTTCGTCTGGTTCGACCATAACACTTATTATTTCGCCGTAAAGCTTTACTTTCACTTCTCTTTTTTGAAGTGATTTTTTAATTCTCAGCGTTTCCGGATCACCTAATTCATTTGGCAAAGGAGCTGTAAAGGACTCTTTGCGAATATTTTTTTTGTCAATACTTAATATGTCGAGTGCATTTTCGATTTGCCTCATCATTCCTTGGGGCCCGCATAGGTAATGCTCGGCATTGCGAAATATTGTTTCGGCATGTCGGTGAATCAAAACAGAAACATTCATCGAATTAAATCTTCCCTTTTGTCCACTCCAATTTTCGTCATACTCGGTAAGAGTAAAGACTACCTTAAATCTATTTATGTATTTTGCTTCGAGTGCTTTAAGCTCGTCATAAAAAATTATTGAATTGATACTTCTATTTGCATAAAACAAACAAATATTAGTATTTTCATCGCTCGCTAGAACAGATTTCAAAATTGAATAAAGAGGAGAGATACCGCTGCCGCCGGCAAACAAGACATAATTCTGTTTATTATTATCCATCGCAGGCGAAAAACTTCCCATCGGTGGCATGACTTCCAGCGAATCGCCAATTTTCAAATTTTCATTAAGATAAACAGAAACAACGCCTTGATCTACTTTTTTGACAGTAACGAAAAAATCCTTATCGACTTCCGGAGAGCTGGAAATTGAATATGCACGGCGGTTTTCCCGCGATTCTACAGGGACTTTTATTGTTACATATTGACCGGCATTGTAATGGAATATGTCGTTTAATTCAGTCGGTATATCAAAATAAATAGAAACCGCATCTCGCGTTTCACGAATTATATTTTTTACTTTTATGTTATGGAATATTGGCGCCATTCAAAAATTTCTCTTACTTTTTTTACTTCTAACTTATAATATTTTTCTAAAAATCACATAAATCCCAATTCAAAGCGAGCCACTTCACTCAACATGCTTTGATCCCACGGCGGGTCGAACGTCAAAAGTACTTTGGCATTGGTTACCTCAGGTATTTCTTTTATTCTTTCTTGCACATCGGCAGGAATCCCGCCTGCTTCTGGGCAATTAGGTGAAGTAAGTGTCATAAGCACAACTACTTCATTTTGCAGCGTAATAGATACATCGTATATCAATCCTAAATCATAAATATTTACCGGAATTTCAGGATCGAATATTTCTTTAATTGCATCAATTACCTTTATTTCCAGCTCTTGCGGGGATATATACTCACCCATTTCCTTTCTCCTCGTCATTTGAAGTAACAATTTCGGGATTTTCCAAAGCATTCAGCATAGTATGCCAAGCAAGACTTGCGCATTTCACTCGAGCAGGAAATTCACGAACGCCACAAAACACAGCAAGTTTGCCTAAATTCATTACGTCAGTTTCGGAATTAGGATCCGAAGTTACTATTTCATGAAATGAATCAAACAGTTTTTTAGCTTCCTCGATTGGTTTACCTTTAAGCAAAGTTGTCATGATTGAAGCTGAGGCTTTAGAGATGGCGCAGCCAGCGCCCTTGAACTTCACGTCAGTAATTAGTCCGGTCGCCTCTTCAACTGAAAGAAATACTTCTATTTGGTCGCCGCAAAGTGGATTATGCCCGGCGGCATGATGATTACAGTTATGTATTTCGCCAAAGTTACGCGGATTTTTATTGTGGTCGAGTATTACTTGTTGATATAATTCTTGCAGTTCATTCATCTTAAGCCTAACTAAACATTTTTATAACTTTAATAATTGATTGTGCTAAAACGTTTACTTCCTCTTTTGTATTGTAAAAAGAGAAAGAAGCGCGAGTCGTTGCCGGCAAGCAATAATGCTTCATAACTGGCTCTGTGCAATGCTGCCCGGTGCGAACGGCGACGCCGTCTATGTCGAGCATTGTGCCAATGTCATGTGGATGAATTTCTTTTAAATCAAACGCAAGCACACTTGCTTTTCTTTTGGCTGTCCCGATTATCCTTAAATCTTCAATTTGCGAAAGGGTCTCTGTTGCATAATTAAGCAAATCCTCTTCGTAGGCTGCGATTTTTTCTAAGCCGATGCCAGTTAAGTATTCAATTGCTTTTGCCAAACCCAAAGCTCCTGCTATATTTGGAGTTCCGGCTTCAAATTTATATGGCAAATCATTATAAATTGTTTTTTCAAAGGAAACAGTTTTTATCATATCGCCTCCACCTTGGTAGGGCGGCATTGCGTTCAAATATTTTTCTTTGCCGTAAAGCACGCCAATTCCCGTTGGACCATATATTTTATGACCCGAAAAAGCGAGAAAATCGCAGTCCAATTCTTTTACGTCAATAGGCACATGTTGCACAGATTGAGCAGCATCAATCATAACGGGAATGTTTTGCTTGTGGGCTTCTATAATTATCTCTTTTATTGGATTTATAGTACCCAAAGAATTTGATATATGTACAATAGATACTATTTTAACCTTTGGATTTAGCAACTTTAAAAATTCTTCAAAAATAATTTCGCCGTCATCATTCATTGGAATTACTTTCAAATTTGCTTTTCGCTCTTGGCAAATAATCTGCCATGGAACAATATTTGAATGATGTTCCATTTCTGAAATCAAAACCTCATCGCCTTCATTTAAAGAAATTTTGCCGAAGGATTGGGCAACCAAATTAATCGCTTCAGTAGTGCCGCGAGTAAATATAATTTCCTTATCGCTTTTTGCATTAATAAAACTTCTAACCCGCATGCGAGCCTTTTCGTACAGATCAGTTGCTTCTTGGCTTAATTTATGTACGCCACGATGGATATTGCTGTTTACATTTGAATAATAATAAACAAGTTCATCTATAACAATTTGCGGCTTTTGAGTAGTGGCGGCGTTATCAAGATATACAAGCGGCTTATTGTAAACAAGCCTGCTCAGTATTGGGAAATCCTTGCGAATGCTGTCAATATCCAAATCCGGGAGTAATATATTAGATTCATTTTTCATAGAATAGGTCATTGCATTTTCCCTGCTAATTTTTCTTCAAATATATCGGATAACTGCTCGCGAATAGTTTCTATTTTTATCTTATCTATTATTTCCTCTCCAAAAGCAGAAAGGAGAAGTCCTTTGGCGGCTTCGGGGCTTATTCCACGAGATATTAAGTAAAATAGATGCTCTTCGTCCAAGCTGCCGCTCGTAGCTCCGTGCGAACATTTTACGTCATCTGCGTAAATCTCAAGCTCGGGCTTAGTATTTATTGTTGCTGTGTCAGAAAGTAAAATATTTTTATTCGATTGATACGCATTTATCTTTTGAGCTTGCGGGCGGACAAGAATTTTCCCATTAAAGACCGCAGTCGCTTCGTCGCTGATTATTCCCTTATATACTTCATTGCTCGAGCAATTTGGCTCGGCATGTTCGATAAAAGTGTGATTATCTATATAATTCTTCTGCGAAGCAAAGTAAAAGCCGTTGTAATGTGTTTCTACGTTACTTCCGCAATGCTTTGCATATAAATTATTCCGTATAAATTTGCCCTCGAGCGAAAGCGTTATATCATTATAAAATGAATCGGCATTCTGCGAAATAAAAGTTTTCCCAATGAAAAAATGCGATTGAGGCAGAATCTGAACATGAGCGTACTCTAAACGCGCGTTTTCTGCCAAAAATACTTCACTGACCTGCGAGGAAAATGTTACTTCTTCGCCAATTTTATGAAATGTTTCAATGATAAATGCTTCGCTTGATTCTTCGGCACGAATGAATGTGCGGGGGAAAGAAGCGTTCTCTTCGACTCTTCCATCGAATATTTGAACTATATGGATAGCATGCTCAATCTTTTTATTCTTTTCGATGGTCAAATTTACTCCGTCCATAAAAAAAGCTGTATTCAACGACAGAAAGGGATCATTGCATATATCAATAGATTTACCAAATTCCTCAAGAAATTCAGGACTTGTATTCTCTAAGTCTTCATTTAAATTATTAAAAACAATGCCTTCATCAATTATTTTTGAAAAGTCCGCCAGATAGCTGCCATTCAAGAAAAATAGAATATTAGCTTCGAGCCCTTTGAAAGCGAATTCTTCGGCAATTTCCTTTGATATTACATTTAAATTATTAACTTTGAAATCATAATTATTTAGAAAAGCGAGTTTTGTATATTTATAATCTTCGTGCTTTTGAGTGGGGAGTCCTTGATCAGTAAAGCACTGCATAGATCTTTCTTGCAACTTTTTCACTTCATGACTTAGCTCATAAGTTTTCAAATAATCATCGAACTGACCAGCTAAACTCTGCACAAATTTACTATTATTTATCTTCGTTATATTGTTATTCATTTTAAAAAATCCCGATATTATATTTATCAAAAACTATTTTATCCAATCGTAGCCTTTTTCTTCAAGCTCGACAGCCAATTCCTTTCCGCCGGTTTTCACAATTTGTCCGTTATAGAGGATATGCACGAAATCCGGAACGATATAATCAAGCAACCGTTGATAATGAGTAATAACAATTGAAGCGTTATCCTTAGTTCTAAGCTGATTTACGCCGTTGGCAACTACGCGGAGTGCGTCAATGTCCAGCCCGGAATCAGTTTCGTCAAGTACTGATAAAACGGGATCGAGCATCGCCATTTGGAATATCTCATTACGCTTTTTCTCACCGCCAGAGAACCCTTCGTTTACCGAGCGGCTTAGAAAGGATTTATCAATTTCCACTAAGGATGATTTTTCCTTTATCAAAGCCAGAAAGTCCATAGCGTCAAGCGTTTCCAAGCCTCTATATTTTCTAACTTCATTGACCGCAGTTTTGATAAAATTTGTATTGGAAACACCCGGAATTTCTACCGGATATTGAAAAGCAAGGAATAATCCTTTGCGGGCTCTAATTTCCGCAGGCAAATCTAATAAATTTTCGCCCATAAATTCAACTTCGCCAGATGTAACTTCAAATTCGTTGCGTCCTGCTAAAACAGCAGCAAGTGTGCTTTTGCCCGAACCGTTTGGTCCCATTATGGCATGAATTTCTCCGCGGTTCACTTCTATATTAACGCCATGCAGAATTTCCTTATCCCCTATTCGGGCTTTCAAGTTTTTGATTGATAACAAAGACATTTTTATTTTCCCATTTATTTTATAATATTTTCATTCTTTTGACTGAACAAATATCTATCCGACGCTGCCTTCCAAACTTACAGAGAGTAATTTCCTCGCCTCGACGGCAAATTCCATAGGAAGATTATTCAGCACTTCTTTTGCGTAGCCATGTACGATTAAAGCAACTGCATCTTCATTAGAAATACCCCTTTGGTTCAAGTAAAATATAATATCGTCAGATATTTTGGACGTGGTCGCTTCATGCTCGACAATTGCCGTTTTGTTGCTAATTTCAAGATAAGGAAAGGTATGCGCACCACATTTATCTCCCAACAAAAGCGAATCGCATTGTGAAAAATTACGAGCGCCGTGTGCTTTTTTGCCAACTTTTACTAATCCACGATAACTGTTTTCACTGAAGCCGGCGGAAATACCTTTTGAAACTATACGGCTTTTAGTGTTTTTGCCTAAGTGAATCATCTTTGTACCGGTATCTGCTTGCTGGTGATTATTTGTAAGAGCTACCGAGTAAAATTCGCCTACGGAATTGTCCCCTTTTAAAATGCAGCTCGGGTATTTCCAAGTAATCGACGAGCCTGTTTCAACTTGCGTCCAGCTTATTTTTGACGAGTCACCTTCGCAAAGCCCGCGTTTGGTTACAAAATTATATATACCGCCTACGCCGTTTTTGTCGCCCGGATACCAATTTTGTACGGTCGAATATTTAATTTCAGCTTTCTCATGGGCGATAAGCTCGACGACTGCCGCGTGCAATTGATTTTCGTCTCTTTGCGGTGCAGTGCAGCCCTCGAGATAGCTTACAAAGCTACCTTCTTCGGCAATTATCAACGTCCGCTCAAACTGTCCAGTCGAAGATGCATTGATGCGGAAGTAAGTGGATAACTCCATCGGCGAGCGTACGCCTTTTGGTATATAGCAAAATGAGCCATCGCTGAATACAGCTGAGTTAAGCGCGGCGTAGTAATTATCTGTATAAGGAACTACGCTTCCCAAATATTTTTTAACTAATTCTGGATAGTTTTGCACAGCTTCGGATATGGGACAGAAAATTATACCGACTTCGTGGAGTTTGTCTTTAAACGTCGTAGCTACCGAAACGCTGTCCATAACGGCATCAATGGCAACTCCAGCCAAACGCTTTTGCTCATTCAAGCTGATGCCCAATTTCTCATAAGTTTTTAAAATTTCTGGATCAACCTCGTCCAAGCTCTCGAATTTTTTAAATTCTTTGGGAGCGGCATAATAGTAAGAGTCTTGATAATCTATCGGCGGGAAGTCCACGTGCGCCCATTTTGGCTCTTTCATAGTTAGCCAGTAGCGATAGGCTTTCAGGC
>JBBRJR010000063.1:0-11451 GCA_038218865.1 Kapaibacterium sp. (SeqCode)
GAAGCGGTGGGATCATTATTGATTATATTATTATTAAAAACCATACCGGATACATTCTGAATGATTCTGCAAGCTGTGGCATAATAAGCAATAGTGGAAGGATCAAAATTAATGGTATTGTGAATAACCCTTAAATTGTTAGCATCTAAAAAATAAAGTCCAAGTATATTACTTGTAGTTGTATTAGCAGTGAAATTAGAAATACTATTGTTAGCCACCAAAATATTTAAATTATTAGCAGGAACGGCTGCACCGCCGCTAATGAACAATCCTATAGAATGACCTAAAGAATTGACAATGTTTTTGATAGTATTATTTTTAATAGTACCGTTGTAGCAGGAATTTAAATTTAAAGCTATTTGCCAAGAAGCAACTGAGCCAGCGAATACTATTCCGTCGATTGTATTGTTTTTTATGCTGAATCCTTGACAAGAAATAGTAAATCCTGTCCCCATTGCAAATCTAATAGCTTCAAGAGAAAGGCTGCTACCTGTCATCATATTACCGAACGAGTTGCCGGTTATATTGACGTTAAAAGAATTATTTTGAACAACAATACCCATATTTGCTTTTTGGAAGCTACAGTTTTCAATATCGGCACCGTTGATAGAGGTTAGAACTAAATTAACAGCAGTATTAGAAGAGAAATTTCTAAAATTACAATTCGTGATTTTCAGCGTATTACCGCCAGAAACGTAAACACCGTGTGCTACTGTGCTGTTTCCGTTATTGATAAGTGTCAAATCGCGTGAAGTGCCATTTGCAGTGTTTGAACCATCGATAGTTAAATTTTTAACTGTATTGAGGTAAAGTAACTGCCCTGTATGGGTTGATGTTACTGTCGGTTGAATACCCGGTGCTGGTTTTATAATTATTGAGTAGTTAACGCCACTTACCGGTGTACCAAAAGTAGCTTGGGTTGCTTCAACTAAACTACTCGTAATAAATATATTCAAATCGCCAGCTAAACCGCAATTAGTAATGTCTGAACCGATTGACCTAAGAGTCGTATAGAACTTGCCGTTGCCGACATCGACGTTTCCGATGAGCGGTGCTATTACTCTACGGGTACCGACAGGGTCAATAATAGTTGGCGTGCGCGGAGTTGTAACGGTAACGGAACTGCACGTTCCGTCAATTAAGTTCAGTGGTGCAGCGGTCGCACTTATATCGTAAGTAAGCCAAAAGAAGTTGTTGCCGAAAGCTAGATTTAAATTACCTGTTACTGTGAAAGTACCATTGGGAGCCGCTACAACGGTGCCAAATTGGTTGCCTACAGCAAAAACGGCAGAGTTACCTGTGTAATAAACTTTCGCGTTTGAAATATCTGCAAGATTTGTAGTTCCAGATGTTGAAAATGTAATGGAAGTAACGGCTTTTGCAGGAGTAATACCTGAGGTAACAACTTGCAAAGCTATCACAGGCATATTAACCGCCCCTGGAGGCAGAGAGGTCGTAAGCTGCAAAGTAGTAGCCGAGACGAAATCCATCGGCGGGACTGTATAATTAATCGTAATGGAAACGTTAGTCGCTTGATGACCGCCATCGCCGTAAGTATCAGTTACCCAAATAGCCCAATCTCCTGCAACCATCTTATTGTTAAAAGCAGTGGTTGTGAGCGTAAAGGTAGTAACGGATAATGGGGTAATAGTAGTAGTAGCGTTGGTTACTCCAGCAGTAATAAGATTAGTAATAGTTTGGTCGGGATGACGCAACCTTAATCCGCCTTCTGCTGGGTAATCATCAGTTTCCCAAGTAAAGGTAACGCTTACAGAACTGATTATTCCTGCATCTGTGCGATTGAACGCATACCAAGCAGGCAGTTCTGTCAATGTATTAAAATCAAAACCTGCTGGAAGCGGGCTGTCGGGAACTGCTTGTACGACTGTTTGCGCTGAAGCCGTGCTTACATGAAAAAGCATAGCTATTGCAAAAAATATAGAAAATGTTATAAATCGTTTCATAAACACCTCGAAAATTTAAAAGTAATAAATAGAATGTCTTTTTTTCTAATAATGGCGTAAATCGATTAATCTATTTTATCAAAGAACTTATTATGTTAAAAACAACTATATTAAAATCGAATATAATTGAAATTATTGTAATAAAATTATTCTAAATATAAAAAAGCTGACAATACTTTCCAAATGAAATTATTATTATTAAAAATATTATTGAAAAAATGTTATTATTTAATAAAAAAAGGCAGGAATACGAGTTTATTATTACAAATATGCTTTTGATTTTAAGAATTCACAATATTATTTATTTCACTTTGTCATAAACTTTTTATCTATTTTTTTGACGGAGTTTTTGTGTCGAATTTATATTTGGTTGATGGAATGAGCTTGGTATTTAGAGCTTATCATGCTTTATTTGCCTCGAAACTGACGAATGATAAGGGCGAGCCGACTAGCGCATTGTTCGGCTTCGTTAATCTTTTGTCTTCCATCTTGGAAAAAGAAAAGCCGGAGAATATATTAATTGTTTTCGATACTGAACAAAAGACATTTCGGCACCTAATGTATCCGGCGTACAAAGCAAATCGAGCTGAATTTCCTGAGGAATTAGCTCCGCAGCTGGTGAAAATCAAAAAATTCATCAGCCTCATCGGTTTGGAGCAAATGGAATCGCCCGGCTACGAAGCAGACGACGTTATCGGAACACTTGCCAAGCGAGCTTCCGAGCAAAATTGGAAAGCCTTTTGCATAACGAGCGACAAAGACTACTACCAACTCGTAGATGATAATATTTGCCTTTTAAAACCCGGCAAACGAGCCGAGCAGTTTGAAAAAATTTGCTATGAGGAAGTAAAAGAGAAATTTGGTGTTTTGCCCGAGCAAGTCATTGATGTTTTGGCGCTTATCGGGGACACTAGCGACAACGTGCCGGGCGTTAAAGGAATCGGCGAAAAAACGGCTATACCGCTTATCCAAAATTACCACTCGCTCGAGGGACTTTATGAGCATATTGAAGAGATTGATAAATTATCCGTTAAATCAAAATTAATTGCTGATAAAGCAAATGCTTTTTTTGCTAAAAAATTAGTTACTATCGATACCAATGTTCCGATAGATAGAGATATAACTGAGTTTTGCATTAAGGCGCCAAGCTACAAAGAATTGGACGAGTTTTTCTCCGAGCAGGGATTTAATCAAATTCGTGAAAGATGGCGGAAAAAAGCTCCGCAAGATGCTTTGCTTGATTTCCAAGAAGTCCTGCCGCAAATAAAAACCATAAATGACCATAAACTAAGATACCTACTTGTTACGGACGAGACTTTGGACGAGACAATCGAATATCTCATGCAGTTTGATACTCTTTCCTTTGATTTGGAAACAGATTCTTTGGATACCAACACTTGCGAAATAGTCGGCGTGGCACTGTCAGTCAAAGAAGATGAGGCTTTCTACATTCCAGTAGCACACGAAAATGATAATTTCATCGAAGAAAGTGTTGATTCACTTTTTGCAGTGAATATTCCGAAAGAAGAATCGCAAGCGAAAGCAATAAATTATCGGCGGGTAATAGATGCCATCAAGCCGTTGCTGGAAAATCCCAAGATAGGGAAGTGCGGGCAAAATATTAAATTCGACAGCTATATAGTAAATAGAATGGGCATAAATCCCAGCCCAATTGTGTTTGATACTATGGTGGCGGACTATTTGATTAATCCCGACGAAAAGCATAATTTAGACGCACTTTCCGAGCGGTGGCTGAATTACAAGCCCATACCCATTTCGAAATTGATAGGCGAGAAAAAATCCACGCAAATAACCATGCGCGAGGTTGATATAGACGTAGCTTGCAAGTACGCTTGCGAAGATGCAGATTTGGCATTGAAGTTGAAAAATGTACTTTCCAAGGAATTGGACAAAGCGGGAATGACAAATTTGGCTTATAAAATGGAATTTCCTTTGATTGAGGTGCTAACGCAAATGGAATTGACAGGCGTGAAAATTGATCTCGAATTATTAAAAGAAATATCAAAAAAGCTAACTATTGAGATAGACATATTTAGAAAGCAAATATGGGATTTAGCAGGCGAGGAATTCAACATCGACTCGCCCAAACAATTAGGCGCTATATTATTCGATAAATTACAAATTGCGGTCGGCAGAAAAACTAAGACAGGTTTTAGTACCGATGCGCAGGTGCTGAGTGAATTAGCCTTAGAATATCCAATTGCAGACTTGATATTGAACTATAGGCAGCTGGTGAAACTTAAATCAACTTATGTCGATGCGTTGCCGCAATTAGCGGACAAAAAAGCAAACAAGCTGCACACTACATATAATCAGACAGTTGCTTCGACGGGCAGGCTTTCCTCGACTGATCCGAATTTGCAAAATATTCCAATACGAACTGAAATAGGGCAACAGATACGCAAAGCGTTTATCCCTTCGAGCGCAGATAATATTATAATTTCGGCGGATTATTCGCAAATCGAGCTTCGCGTTATGGCTCATATTTGTGGCGATGAAAACTTGATAAATGCTTTTATTAATAAGCAAGACATTCACTCCGCTACGGCTTCTGTACTTTTTGGAGTGGATCTCGGGGATGTGGATTCAAATATGCGTCGCACGGCAAAGACTGTTAATTTCGGAATTTTGTATGGACTGGGAAGCTTCGGCTTATCCCAAAGGCTGAGGATTCCAAGGAAAGAAGCGAGCGATATAATTTATAATTATTTCCAAAAATATCCTTCAATAAAGAATTACATGAATAATACTATTGAAGATACAAGGAAAAAAGGATACTGCGAAACACTTTGCGGGCGTCGGCGGTATTTTCCAGACATAAACCATAAGAATGCTAATTTGAGGGCAGCAGCTGAGCGAGCGGCTATAAACATGCCGATACAAGGCACTGCGTCCGACATGATAAAAATAGCAATGCTTCGCGTTTCTCGTCTCTTAGAAGAAGAAAAATTTCAAACGCGAATGATACTGCAAGTCCATGACGAATTGGTATTCGATGGGCCCGGCACAGAATATGAAGAAATAAAACCAAAAATCGAAAATGAAATGATTAATGCTTTGCCACTCGGCAATGTCCCGATATTAGTTGAAATCGGAAAGGGCAACAACTGGCTCGAGTCGCATTAAACAATATCATTAATCTAATTCTATTCATAAGTAATGAGGCAATTATATCGATATAATTAAAATAATTAATTGCCTTATTACTTATAAATTAATTTTGCAGCAGCCTCATAAAAGCATTCGGATTTTGATTTGACTGACTCAAAGAGATAAGGGAAGCTTGTTGCAAAAATTGCGATTTTACCAAAGCCAATTGCTCTTTTGCTATGTCCGCATCTTCCACTCTTGAAATAGCAGCATTGTAATTAACAATTTGTCCCTTCATCAAATCCTCTTGCGAAGTAAGCCTATTTGATAGACCGCCCAAGTAAGCAGCGACCTTGTTCCCATTGTCTATTGCATTAGCGAGACTTGTAAGCGTGGTGCTAATGGATTCATTGTCGAATATGCCTAAATCGTCGATGTTAACGTCATTGAATTGCTTCAAATCCAGTCCAGTAATGCCGGCAAAACTTCCTGTTTGTAGGGAATTAGCGCTAAAGTAATTGCTTTTGATATTGAAATCGACATTATTTTCACTCATGTCTATATTGATTGTCAAAAGATTGTTGGTAGCGTTAAGCCCAATCAGAAAGTTAGCCGTATAAGTGCCGCCAAGCAATTGAGAACCGCCGAAGACAGTGGAATCAGCAACTGTTTGAATTTGTTGCGCCATGCGGAAAGCAGCTTTGGCGAGTGCAACCTTTTCGTCTGTTCCCATAGCTCCTGAAGCGGCTTGAGCCGTAGCGTCTTTCATTTTTATCATTAATTCATTGATATTGTCGAGAGAGTCCATGACAATATTTGTAACGTTTTGAGCGTCGCCTATTGTATTAAGGGCGGCTTTCATAGCTCCGTTGCGAGCAATCAAAGTGCGAGACGTTATATATCCGGCGACGTCATCGGCGGCATTATTTATCCTTTTTCCAGTGGACAACCGTAGTTGCCGCAATGAAATATCCCGATTAGAGGTTTCGAGAGCGTTGTAAGCGTTCTCTGAAGGAGTATTTGTCCTTATACGCGAATTTCCACCTATTGCGAATGGCATAGTATTACCCTATTTGAAATTTTAAATATAAAATATAAAATATTAACTTATTTACTTATCGTTGTTGAATTAATTGCAAGAAAGCTTGCGGGTTAGCGTTTGCTTGTGAAAGCGAAGCTAACGAGGCTTGTTGCAAGAATTGCGATTTAACAAGTTGAAGCTGCTCTTTGGCTACGTCAGCATCTTCGATTCTCGAAATAGCTGCGTTGTAATTCGTTATTTGACCTTTGAGCAAATCTTCTTGTGAGGTCAAGCGATTAACGACACCACCTAAATAGGAGGCAACCTTATTGACATTGTCGATAGCATCGGCGAGCGAAGTTAAGGTATAAGCTAAATGTTCGTTATCGAAGACACCTAAGTTATGGGAATCTACTTGGTTTAATAATTTTAAATCTAAATTGGTAATTCCAGCAAAATGATTTGTTTTAAGCGAGTTAAGATTGAAATCCTGACTTTCTACATTAAAATCGGCATTGCCGAATGTCATATTGACATCAATAGTCAACAGCTCATGGCGGGCATTAGTCCCGATAACATAATCTGCAGAGTAAGAGCCATCAAGCAATTGACGACCACCGAAAACGGTTGAATCGACAACGGTTTGAATTTGCTCGCTCATGCGGAAAGCGGCTTTGGCAAGTGCTATCTTTTCGTCTGTGCCCATAGCTCCGGAAGCAGCAGTAGCAGCGCCATCTTTGATTGTATTTAATAAATTGTAAATATTATCTAACGAGTCCATAAGAATATTGGACACATTAGAAGCATCGCCTACGGCTGATAAAGCTGCACGTAAAGCTCCATTCCGTGCTATTAAAGCGCGGGAAGTAATGTAGCCCGATACGTCATCGGCTGCATTATTGATACGCTTACCTGTCGATAGACGCAATTGCCGAAGCGATATATCTCTGTTGGATATTTCCAAAGAATTATAAGCGTTTTCAGCAGAGACATTCGTTCTTATACGAGCGTTTCCTCCAATTGCAAATGGCATTAGACACCTCCTGTGTTGTGCAGGCAAAGCTCCGGGGGGTTACTTTGTCCGCATTCCTGTTTATGATTTAAATTAAAATTCTATTTAACAAAAAAATCAGTAAGAATTTTGTTTTCATGTTTCAAGTTATATGCCAGCTTTTTAAAAGCGGCAGTATCGGCATTAATCAAATCCACATTTTATATTTTTTGTGTAAATGCCTTTTATTTTCATTTTTGAATAGAAATTACTTTGCCAATTAATAAAATACTTTTCCACGCCGTCTGAAAAAACTTGCTTTACGCTTGATACATCAGCTTCTTCAGCTTTTGGCATGAATGCAGTCAGCTTACCTTATTATTTTTCAGATATGTTCATTATTGAATAATCTTAAACAATTGGTTAATATTATTCAACATTCCGCTACTTTTCTTTGCACCATTTAATAATAAAATTATTCTCTCCAAAAAAAATAAATAGCGGATTGGCTTTATTGATAAATTGAATTATGAATAAATATCTTCATTTTGTTTAATATTCACCACACTTTAATTTTTAAATCAGTTATAAAGTAAGAATTGCGTATTACCGACATTCAAATATTTTTGACTATATATCGTTATAAATTTCTTTTTAATAATAGTATATATAACATGAAACCAATATTAATGGTCGGAGCGACAACCGTAACGTTTGCTTTAATTGCATATTCAATTGCCATAATCACCGAGCAGAGAAAAAAAATTATAACTCCCAAAATTTTGCTTTTTTTGACAATTGGAATTATTTTGGACATTACAGCTACTATTTGCATGATAGCCGGCACGAGTAATTCAGCCTTTACGTTTCACGGGCTTTTGGGATATTCGGCTCTTTTGCTTATGCTGATTGATACTTATTTGATTTGGAAATTTAAGATTGATAAAGGTTTTAATCAAACAGTGCCGCACGGAATTCATATTTATTCGCGTTTGGCATACATGTGGTGGGTAATTGCCTACGTAACGGGTGCAGTTTTGGTAGCTGTTTAAAGTGAAATTTTTTATGCAAAATGACAAACATAATAATGATATGAAACTTTTTGCTGCTAAACTCGTCTTTATTTTATTGACAATAATAAAGGATTTTCTCCAAATAATTTAAAAATATTTGGAATTAATAAATATAATATTTAATTTACAACAATGAAAAAGACAATTTCTATATTAGTTTTAATTATTTTTGCTGGCGTAACGCTTTACGCTGCAGAAAGCATATTCCAATACTTTAACGCAACCAGCGGACAAAACGCAGTTACGGTCGAATGGAAGACCACAAATGAAGCTGGTCTTACCAAATTTGTAATAGAGCGCTCGCAAAAGAACAACCCATTTTCAAAAATTGCCGACGAGACAGCCAAAGGTTACGCTTCGCAATATAAATACACAGATTCAGATGCACTTATGAAAAGTAATCCTGAGACCGATAAATTAGTCGAAAAAACCTTATCCGAAAATACATATTCTTATCGCATTAAAGCAATTTACACCAACGGCAGCTATGCCTACACCGACGAAATCAAGGTAAGCCCAACGATTAACAGTATTCGCCGTACTTGGGGTATGATTAAAGAAATGTTCCGTTAGAATTTATTTCTATAATTTAATTTAAACTCTAAAATTTATTCCTCTCCAAAAAAATCTCTCAATGCTTTCGCAGTATATGAAGTCTTTGATTTCATAACTTTCTCGGGCGTTCCTTCGGCTACGATTTGACCGCCTCTTGCTCCGGCATCAGGACCTAAATCTATAATCCAATCCGCAGTTGCTATCACGTGTATGTTGTGTTCGATAATTACAACGGAATTGCCTTTGTCTATCAGGGATTGTATTGCTTCGAGCAATTTTGATATATCATCTAAATGCAAACCAGTCGTCGGCTCGTCGAATATGAATAATGTATGCCCCGAAACTGAAGACTCCAAATGCGATGCTAATCTCACGCGTTGAGATTCCCCACCACTCAGCATAGAGCTTGGCTGACCTAATTTCAAATAGCCCAATCCAACTTTTTGCATAATATTCAACTTTGTTAGAATGCGAGCGTGTGCTGCAAAAAATTCCGCAGCTTCGTCGATTGTCATATTGAGTACATCGACTATACTTTTACCATGATACAAAAGTGAGCGGGCTTCTTTTTTAAATCGAGTACCACCGCAAACTTCGCAAACTAACTTCACGTCCGGCAAAAATTGCATATCCACAGTAACCGAGCCTTCGCCCTCGCAAGTTTCGCAGCGTCCGCCGGGTACGTTGAAAGAAAAATATCCGGGACGCAAACCAAGCTGTTTAGCAGCCTGTGTTTGTGCGAAAACGTCGCGGATTAAATCAAACACTTTGGTAAATGTTGCAGGCGTCGATCGCATGGAATTGCCGACGGGGGATTGATCGACTAATTCTATGAATTTTATGTTCTCTTCGCCCGTAATTTTAGAAAATGTTCCTGTTTCTACAGTTGTCGAGCCGCTAAGTCTTTTGATGCCAGAATATAGGACGTTATGAACAAGTGTACTTTTCCCAGAGCCGCTGACGCCGGTTACGACGACTAATGATTTAAGCGGAAATACAGCCTTCTCAATATTTAAATTATTATGCGATATGTCGTAAATGCAAATTTCTTTTCCGGTAGGCTTGCGTCGCTTCTCGGGAATAGGAATCTTTAATTCGCCCGAAACATATTTTCCAGTCAGTGATTCTTTGGCTACCGCAATATCCTCGAACGAGCCGGAATAAACGATTTCTCCACCATGAGCTCCGGCAAAAGGGCCCATATCAACTATGAAATCAGCATAGCGGATAATATCCAAATCATGCTCTACTACGACAATTGTATTGCCTAAGTTCCGTAGTTTGAAAAGTATCCTCAGCAAACGATCCGTGTCGCGAGGGTGCATGCCAATGCTTGGTTCGTCCAATACGTAAAGAGTTCCGACAAGCGACGAACCAAGTGCGGTAGCAAGATTTATTCGTTGAGACTCGCCACCAGAGAGTGTGTGGCTCATGCGGGACAAAGTAAGGTAGTCCAAGCCAATATCGACGAGCATTTCCAAACGGGCGCGCGTTTCCAAAATTAATTGCTCGGCTATTTTCGATTCACTTTCGTTTAATTTTAGATTGAGTATATATTGATACAAATTGCCTAAGGACATTTGGATAAGTTCAGGTATGTTTTTGCCGCCGACAAACACTTGGCGGGCAGAAGTCCGAAGCCTCGAGCCACCACAATAGCGGCATTTGGTAAAGCCGCGGAAGCGACTGGTAATTATTCGATATTGAATTTTATAATTATTTTCCTCGAGCATTTTAAAAAAGCCGTTTATGCCTGAAAATTTTTTATCGCCTTCCCAAAGGAATGCTTTTTCATGTTCGGTCAGGGATTTGTAAGGCTTCTCCGGGTCAATCCCGATGCGGGACATTCCTTTTATCAAATCTCCTTTATATTTTATAAATGATGGAGATTTTAGTACAACAACGGCATCGTCCATGATGGACAAACTTTTGTCCGGAATGACCAAATCCTCGTCTATACCCGTTGTACGCCCGAAGCCTTGGCAGTGTGGGCAGGCTCCTTTTGGATTATTAAATGAAAACAAACGCGGCTCAGGTTCTTCGTAAACAATATCGCAATCGGCGCATTCAAATATATTGCTGAATTTTTTTAGAACCTGCTGTGTTTGATTCCAAATGGCAATCCTGCCCCCGCCGATTACAAACGCCGCTTCGATAGAATCAGTAAGCTGGGTAGTAGTTTCGGCGTCTTTTTTGAGAGCGAGCCTATCTGCAAGGAAGTATGTACTGCTGACAAAATCGGTAGCTTTTAGCTCAATATCATCAATTTCTTCGACATTATCCTGCGTCGGCGTATAAACGCGGAAATAGCCGTGTTCTTTCATTCTTGCTATTTCTTCGCCAATTGGCTTGGAGAGAGCAGGGCTGAAAAGCACATATATTTTGTCGCCCTCAGGGAAGTTCATAATTGTTTCAGCAGCGAATTGCGGTGTATCTTTGCGAACGACTGCGCCACATTTGTGGCAAATTGAAACCCCGATGCGAGCAAAAAGCAGCCGCAAGTAATCATAAATTTCCGTGCTTGTGCCGATAGTCGAGCGTGGATTGCGGGGCGGTGAATTTTGAGCGATAGCAATAGCCGGCGGCAATCCGACTATGCTTTCAACGTCCGGCTTGGTCATACGCTCCAAAAATTGACGGGCATAAGCGGACAAGGATTCAACGAAACGGCGCTGCCCTTCGGCATAGAGAGTATCGAAAGCAAGGCTGGATTTGCCAGAGCCGCTGACGCCACTA
>JBBRJR010000064.1:0-11306 GCA_038218865.1 Kapaibacterium sp. (SeqCode)
GTAAAAACGCTGTCGTCCAAAGGACCTTTGCCGGCAAAGAGATTTTTTGGATATAAGTAAAATCCGCCGTTTCCTTCTGATTGATATTCATAATTCACAATAAATCGTGCGGTATCGCCGACATTGTAAAAATGCGGGAAAGTAACAATCAGCTTACCGTCGGCTGTATGCTGGAATGTGAGGCTGTCGTCGCCTTCAAGCACGGAATTGATAACTAAGCCGACAGCGTCCAATTCGATACTCCAAACGTTTTCTTCGGTAAAAACAAGGGAGATTTTGTTAGCACCTGAGAAAAATTTATTAGTCGAGGAGCTGTCGCGTAAAGTTTCGGACCAGTCCATAAACAAGTCATAGGTCAAAGCGTCGTAAGTTCTAATTATATCATTCGATAATTTTTTATTTTTATATTTACCTTTTTCAGCATTTCGGGTTAGGGCAGATTTGAATTCAAATAGCGAGCCATCGGGCTTTAAAAGCTCTGGCAACTCGGCGAAAATTGATTGTGCTGCAAAAAATACTATAAATAATGCGATAACTCTTTTCATTAATTTTTCTCATAATAATTATAATCTTCAAATATAATGAATTTCTGTAACATTATTAAGAAAAAATGTATTTTCCAGTAAATTAATTCGCTCGAAATAGCAAAATATAATGATTTTTAAAACGTTCAATGAAAAGTTCATAAAGGATTTTCATGAAAAATTATCACGAGATTAGATATGAATTTATACTACATATTATTTGGCATCCTTTCGATATTGGCTATAGCTTCGGCTTTAGTAACAGTAACGTCGCGGCATCCGGTTAAGTCAGCAATGGCTTTGGTGGTGCATTTTTTCATGTTGGCGGGGCTTTATTTGAGCTTGGATGCTCAATTTGTCGCTGTCATGCAAATCATTGTCTATGCCGGGGCTATTATGGTGCTTGTCGTGTTTGTTATCATGCTTTTGAATCTCGGTAGCGAAGAAATAGACCGACAGCAATATCAATTAAAGCAATTTGGCGGCATTGTGCTGTCGGCAACGTTCGGCTTGGCGCTATTGAACGCATTTTTGCTAAATGCGAAAGAGCCGCACTTCTTCCCCGTTCATCCAGTGGCATTTACAACGGCTCAAGCTATCGGACAGGAGTTATTCACCAACTACTTAGTGCAATTCGAAGCCATCGGTATCCTGCTTACGGCAGCTATCATCGGTGCTGTTACGCTTGCAAAAAGAAAATTAATTTGATAAAAGCGGAGAATCTCTAATGCAAAATATACCACTTGAATATTATTTAGGACTTTCTGCCGTTTTGTTTACCATCGGCACGGTCGGCGTACTTACTCGCCGCAACGCTATTATCATATTTATGTCCATAGAAATTATGTTGAATTCTGTCAATTTGACCTTTATCGGCTTTGCGAGCTATTTTGGCGATACGGTCGGGCAAATATTTGTATTTTTCGTAATGGCAGTAGCAGCCGCCGAAGCTGCTATAGGCTTGGCTATAGTTTTAGCACTTTTCAGGCTGAAGCAAACGGTTTATGTCGATGAGGTGAATTTACTGAAATGGTAATTAATTTTGAAAAAATTAAGGAGGAAAATCATTCGGTTTATCCTCCTTTTTTATTGATAAAAATTCATATTTTATGTAATTTTAAATAACATTTAGAGATATTCGTTTTAACTAAGATATAATTTTGCAAATGCTTTTTAATTAAATTAGATAGAAAAATAATAAGTTATAAAGGTTTAGAAATGCCAAAAAATAAAACAAAAAATACAAGTCAAGATAGCCAAATGACCGAGATGAGGTTTAAGCCGGGCACGCGGACTATGAACTACGGCGGCAGGGATATTGAGGTCGAAATAACTTCAAAATTCGACACAAGCGGCTTTGATAAAGAAAAAATATTAGAATGGTATAAATTAATGCACTTAGGGCGGCGTTTGGACGAAAAGGCAGCGCTATATTTGAAAATGGCTAAGGGCTGGTCGTATCACGCATCTTTTGCCGGACACGACGGCATTCAATTAGCTATGGGCAAAGCTTTTCGCGAAGGCAAAGATTTTCTTTTTCCATATTATCGCGATTTGATGACTTCGCTCGCAGCTGGCATTACTCCTGAAGAAATAATTTTAAACGGGCTCAGCAAAGAAACGGACGTAGCCGGCGGCGGACGCCACATGAGCAATCACTTTGCCAAACCCGCGATTGGCATTCAAAATGTTTCGTCTTGCACGGGAAACCATTCCTTGCACGCAGCAGGCGTCGCTCGGGCTATCAAATACTTTGCAGCCGAAGGCGTTGCAGTTTGCTCTAATGGGGAATCCGCTTGCTCTGAGGGCTATTATTGGGAAGCGATCAACGTGGCGACGCTCGAAAAACTGCCCGTTATTTTTGTTATTCAAAATAATAAATACGGCATCTCCGTTCCGTTGAGCGACCAAACGGCGAATATGGTAGTTTCTGATAATTACAGCGGAATGAAGGATTTATTGATTATCAAATGCGACGGACGCGACCCGTTCGATTCTTACCGCGCTATGCAAGAAGCAATGACCTATTGCCAAGATGGACGTGGGCCCGCTATGATACACGCTGACTGCGACCGCGTTCACTCGCATTCGAATTCCGACAGGCACGAATCCTACCGCCCGCAAGAAGAGCTGGATACCGTCAAACATCGTGATCCATTGCTGCAATTTAGATTATTCGTCCTCGAAAATAATTTGGCAACGCAAGAGGAATTAATCAAAATTGAAGATGATAACAAAGAGGCGATTTTTGCCGCTGCAGACAAAGCAGAAGCCGCTCCCGCAGCTAACGGCAAGTCTTATATGGATTTTATCCTGCCGCCAGCATTTGCTGAAAATGAAAAACCGATAAAAGATTTCACTACCGAAGGCGATAAAAAAATTAGCTTTATTGAAGCTATAAATCACACATTGAAAGAAGAATTCCGACTGAACGACAAAACCTTCCTTTGGGGGCAAGACATAGGCAAAGGCGGCGTTTTCAACGTTGTTAAAGGAATGCCCGAGGAATTCGGCAAAGGCAGAGTATTCAATTCGTCAATAGCAGAGGATTGCATCGTCGGCACGGCGAACGGCTTTACGCGGTTCGACAAAGATGCGCGCGTAGTGGTCGAAGGAGCTGAATTTGCAGATTATTTCTGGCCCGCGATGGAGCAATTAGTTGAATCTTCGCATGATTATTGGCGGACGAAAGGGCAATTCTCGCCTAATTTCGTAATCCGTTTGGCAAGTGGCGGATACATTCAAGGCGGGCTGTATCACTCGCAAAATCTCGAAGCTGTTTTTACAACTCTGCCGGGCATACGCGTGGTTAATCCATCGTTTGCAGATGACGCAGTCGGATTGCTCCGCAATGCCATTCGCTCGGAAGGCGTTACGATATTTATCGAGCCAAAATATTTATATAATTTCAAAGGTGCTTATTCGCTGCCGCCGAACTCAGATTACGTTATTCCCTTCGGCAAAGCAAGAGTGCGGCACGCAGGCGATGATTTGACGATTATCACTTATGGAAATGCCGTGCATTTGTCGCTTATGGCAGCTGAAGAATTTGCCAAAGACGGCTATAAAGTTGAAGTCATAGACCTTCGCTCGCTTGCCCCTTGGGACAAAGAAACAGTTTTCGCATCTGTCAAAAAAACTGGAAAAGCGCTCGTAGTGCATGAGGATAGAGTATTCAGCGGTTTTGGCGGAGAAATTGCTTCGACAATAACCGAAGAGCTTTTCAAATATTTGGATGCACCCGTTCGCCGCATTGGCTCCAAGCCTTCCCCCGTCGGTTTTGCGAAATCTTATGAAGATGAAATATTGCTGAACAAAAAAGACATAGTCGAAGCGGTTTTGAGTTTGCAAAAATATTAGTAGGCCTGGGAGAGGTTGTTTTAGCTGTCAGTTGGTTATTATAATTGTAGAGACACAAAATTTTGTGTCTCTACGGTTAATGTTTATATTTGAAATATTTAGAGTTTAAAATTATGCAAACACTTTGGTCGCCTTGGCGAAGTAAATATATTGGCACTTTCAGCGAAAACCCCGACACAAAGGATAATACCTGTTTTCTTTGCCAGGCGCATTTAGGCACAAAGCCGGACAGCGAATCCTACGTCGTAGCTCGACGCGAGTATTGCTTTGCAGTGCTTAATCTTTATCCTTACAATAACGGTCATGTATTGGTAGCGCCAAATCGCCACGTGGGGGATTTTTCGGAGTTAAAGCCCAACGAGCTTTCCGAAATAATATTATTGCAACAAGAAGTAGTTTCGGCGATTAGGAAAATATATTCGCCACATGGATTTAATTTGGGCGCTAATTTAGGTCTGGGGTCTGGTGCAGGAGTGCCAGAGCATATACATTTCCACGTTATCCCACGTTGGATAGGCGACACGAGTTTTATATCCACGCTTAGCGATACAAAGGTCGTTTCAGTGGCTATCGAAGATACTTGGCGGCAACTTAGCGATTTGCTGTAATTATTTTTTTCTCAAAATGCTTTGCTGTTTTTTTAGACAGTACCAACATATCATTATTATAACAATATAACCTAAAAGAATCAGCCAAAAAAATGAATAAAATCAGCCCAAAAAAATCTCTCGGACAAAACTTTTTAACTGATAAAAAGATAGCTGCCGATATAGTCGATTTGCTCGATTTGCAAATCGGGGACATTGTACTTGAAATTGGTCCCGGCATGGGCGTTTTGACTGAGATTTTACTAAAAAAAAATGTGGAGCTGACATCAGTTGAATTAGACGAAAGAGCAATTGTGTATTTGAAGGAAAAATTTAAGACGAATACGAATTTTTCGCTTATAAAATCTGATATTTTAGTATTTAATCTGCCTGAATTTGCTGCGAAATGGGATAAAAAAATAAAGGTCATCGGCAACATACCGTATAATATTTCTACAGAAATTTTCTTTATGCTTTTTGAGAATGCCTCTTTTATTGATAAAGCCGTCCTGACAGTTCAAAAGGAAGTGGCTCACCGAATTGCAGCCACCACAAAGCAAAATAAAGAGTATGGCATAACCACCGTAGCCCGCTCGATGACGAGCTCTGCAAAGATTGCATTCGACATTGCTGCTGGCTCGTTTCATCCGGCGCCTCGTGTAACTTCGAGTGTAATTACTTTGGATTTTTTCGCAAAGCAGCCAGCAGCGGAATTATACAATGAAATAATGAAACTTGTACGCTCGGCATTTAGCCAGCGTCGGAAAGTTTTGAAAAACGCATTGGGTTCGTACTTGGGCTTTCATGGCATTGAAATAGCTAAATTTGAAGAATATTTAAATTTCAAAAATATTATTTATTTCAAGCAACGAGCCGAAGAACTTTCGCTCGACGACTTTTTAACATTGCACGAAGAAATAAAAAAAATCAAAAAAGAAAATCTTTTAAAGCAAAAAGTTTGACTTTCGACTATTTTTTAGTAATTTAATAAATATTAAAACGTGTATTATTTTTTTTTAGTTGAGAAGAAATAAAATGAAAAAAGAATTTATTGATGACGGAAAGTTATTTGGTATTCTTAATAGTACAATAAATCCCGCCAAAGAATTAGTAAATGAAATATTAGCAGAATCGCTCTTGTTCAAAGGTATTTCAATCGAAAAAGCAGCTGTGTTGCTGAACTTGACTGACCCAGAGCAACTTGAAAAATTATTTCACACCGCCTACACAATCAAAGAAGAAATATACGGACGGCGTCTCGTGCTTTTCGCTCCACTTTATACGTCAAATTTCTGCTCGAATAATTGCCTTTATTGCGGTTTTCGTGCCGACAATATGGATATCCATCGGCATTCTCTCTCCTTGGAGCAGGTTTACGACGAAACTGTTCAAATCCTTGAGCAAGGACACAAGCGGATTCTGATGCTTATGGGCGAAAATCACAAGGAATCCTCATTAGATTATTTTATCAAAGAAATCGAAACTGTTTACTCGGCAAAGGACTCACACGGCTCTTCTATACGTAGGATAAATGTGGAAATTGCCCCGCTTTCTGATGAAGAATTTAAAACATTCAACCAAATACCAATCGGAACATATACTGTTTTTCAAGAAACATACCACCGCGACTCATATAAAACAATGCATCCGAGTGGCAAAAAAGCAGATTACGATTGGCGGCTTTACGTGATGGATAGAGCGCTTTCCAACGGTATGCACGACGTTGGGATCGGTGCGCTTTTCGGCTTGTTTGACTATCGCTACGAAGTGCTTTCGCTTATTTCGCACGCAGCATATTTGGATGAGAATTTTGGAGTTGGTCCACATACTATTTCCATTCCGCGTATTAAGCCAGCGAAAAATGCACCGATAGCTACAAATATTCCCTATCCAGTAACGGATTTGGAGCTTAAAAAAATCGTTGCCGTGCTTAGGCTTGCCGTACCTTACACCGGCATGATACTTTCAACTCGCGAGCCTGCAGAGTTGCGAACTGAGCTTTATGACCTTGGCATTTCGCAAATAAGCGCCGGCTCAAAAACTAATCCCGGCGGCTACAAGCAAGCGTTTGCCGCGACTGACGATGCTGGCGAGGGACAATTCTCATTGAACGACTGCCGCAGCTCGGGCGAAGTAATAGCTGACGTAATAAATCACGGCTTTATTCCTTCGTTTTGCACAGCTTGCTACCGCAAAGGTAGAGTGGGCGAAGATTTCATGGATCAGGCTAAACCGGGCTTGATAAAACTTTTCTGCCAGCCAAATGGCTTGACTACGCTGAAAGAATATCTTGTCGATTACGCTACGCCCGAAACGCGAGCTATCGGCGAAGCGCTCATCGAGCGTGAGTTGCAAGTTATTCCGAAAGAATCGGTACGCCAAAAAACTAAAGAATATCTCGACAGAATTGCAAATGGCGAGAGAGATTTGTATTTTTAAAATTATTATCGAAAAAAAATATGCCGCTTAATGCTATAATTTTCAAACCTTATCTCGAAGTCGAAGATATTGCGAAAATTCTTTCTGTCGATGAACCGAAGGACTTGGAAATTATTCGTAAATTCGCTCATGAGACATTGATTAAACACGTCGGAGCCGGCGTCTATTTGCGTGGACTCATTGAGTTTTCCAATTATTGCATTAATGATTGCTTATATTGCGGGATTCGCAAAAGTAATAGTCAAACCGAACGCTACACGCTCTCGAAAGATGAGATACTGGATGCTGTCGCTATTGCACAAAAACTGAACTACGGCTCAATTGTTTTACAATCCGGCGACCGTCGTGACGATGATTTTATCGACTTCGTTGTGGACGTCCTGGAAAGCATTAAGCAAAAAACTCGGAATTCGGAATATCCTGAGGGCATGGGCATTACTTTATCCATCGGCGAGCAAAGTTATAAAAACTACAAGCGGCTTTTCGACGCTGGCGCTCATCGGTACTTGCTTAGAATTGAAACAACAAATCCTATACTCTTCTCAGAAATTCATCCGGAGGAGCAAACCTTCGAAAATAGACTGGACGCACTAAAAGCTTTGCGTGATGTTGGCTTTCAAGTTGGCACTGGGGTTTTGATTGGGCTGCCCGGACAGACAATCGACGATTTAGCTCGCGATATTGATTTTTTCCGGCAAATTGACATCGATATGATTGGAATGGGTCCTTATATCCCGCACCACGACACGCCGCTTGGGGGATTATTTAATCACTCGGCTTCTCAAAAATTCGACCCTTACGAAATGACACTCAAAATGATTGCCGTCGCCCGCATCGTCCTAAAAGATATTAATATGGCTTCGACTACTGCTCTGCAAACCATACACCCACGCGGGCGGGAAGAAGGTTTGCGCTTCGGCGCCAATGTCCTAATGCCGCAGATTACGCCCGTCGCCTTTAGAAAAAATTACATGCTCTACGAAGGCAAGCCAACCATTACCGAGTATTCGGCTGAAAACAATGCAGAGATGCAGAAGCGAGTCGAATTGCTTGATAGAACTATATCTTACGGCGAATGGGGCGATCCGTTACATTTTTTTAATAGATAAAATTTGTAAGTCGTATTCACTGGAAATCGACTACTGAAAACTAAGAACCTCACCCCGACCCTCTCCAAAGATGGAGAGGGAGAAATTATTTTTTAAGCTGCAATAGTTTGCAAGTTACACCTTAAGGTTCTTCTTTCCCCCTTTTTTAAAAGGGGGAAAAATACAAAAGCTTCTTCCTCACCCTACTTTAGAGAGGGCTGGCGCAGAGGTCATATTCTAATGCCCACAGCCTATTGCCTTCTTCACTTTTCGCCGACCACCGCTAGCAGGAAACAGATAACAGGAAACCAATTGCAATCAAATTAATCTTTTATCATCGAAACGCCGTAAGTCGTTATATATATATATATATATCTTGCTAAAAATTATGAATTTCTATATTTAATAAAAAAAACGCTTGCAGATTAAAAATAATTTCATTAATTTGCTTTTGAAATAAATGATAAACTATTCACACGTTAAATATAGGAGATGCAAATATATGATTGCAAAATAAAAGGTCAGAACCCGAGGACTCTGACCTTAAAGTAATTCTCAAAGCTATTTTGGTTTTGAAATCAAAATAACAATGTGTAACCACCTACATAAACAAAGTTACACAAAATTGTTTAGATTTCAAAGGAATATTTTTATGTTTTTTTTGAATAAACAAATTTTGTAATTTTTTTAAGGAATTTAGAAGATGAAAAAGATGTTATTTTTATTTTTTGCTATTGCAATTACTTTATCAAGTCAATTTTTAAAGTCCGGTACATCTCAGTTACCTGAGATAAGACCAAATGATAAAGGTGGTTTTGATTATATTTTTAACGGTGGACCAGGGATTGAGTATACGCAAGGTAGTGAAAAAAAGATTGATTGCAAAGATGACCCAAAAATCCACTGCAAAACAGTTTCTACTCGCGTAAAATATGATGAGTACATTCCCAAAGGTACCGATATAAATATATGGATTACAAAAGATGAAGCTTTTGGAGGCGTAGGTTATATCAATGCTAAACTGTTAGAAGATTTCGATGATTCCCAACCAATTAGTTTTGAAGTAAACGAAAACACGCAAACAATTCATGATAAACAAGAATACGAAAGCCTAAAATCTTTCTAACTATATTTAACAAATACAACCGGGGCTACGAATATCGTAGCTCCGGATTTTAAGAAGGAATATGCTATGTTTATGAAATTCATAACCTTGATTGCAATTGCACTGCTGCCAAATATGCTCGTTGCTAATGATTTGTTATTTGATAAGTACTTAGAAAATTTTAAAAAGCTTGGAGTCCAGTTTGATGAACGCCCACATGTTCAAATCTATGTTTATGATTTGGATTTGTTAAATACTTGCAATGGACCGATTATTCCGTATATTAATAAAACATATCCTAAGAATGAACTGAAAAACGTGTTAATTCTTACAGGAGTTAGCTACAACAATGAAATAGAAAAAACAATATTGAATCGATACGGATTGGATAAGGTGCTTTTTGTCGATCAGTTCTCAAATCCTTATTTAGCACTATCTATAAAAACTCATCCTGTTAAGTATCATATTGATTTTAAAAAGAAAAAGATTTTAGCTGATTTTGGCATGTCCATGTCTGAAGTTCAAGTTACAGAGTTTCCTTTCAAAATAATTGATACCCAAAAAGAAGCTACAGATATTTCGTTTATCAATAAAAATATTCTACATATTGGCTTCCACAACGAAATTGATGATTTCGTTTACCTAACCGATGCAAATAATGAGGAATTAATTATAATCGATAAGTCAAATGTAAAAAATAATGGAGTGATTGAAATAAATAATGATTTGATTAAAAGTCTAATTACAAAAGGCTTAATTAAAGACAAAATATTTTTAGATTTCTTTGAAAACAATTTGAATGGAAGGCTTGATATAAATAGTGTGTATAGAAATGATAACATACTGGAATTAATACTTACTTATTTCGATTCTAAGCATAGTTATAATTCTATTGAATACAATTCATTTACGATAGCTTTAAACTTAAAAGGCAGCGAAATTCTTTCTGCCAACTGCTTGAATTTTGACACAAATTTTAAAACTCCCAAAACAATATTAAAATATGACGACAAATTAATTGCGAGTCTCTCAACATATAAGGACAGCATTAAAGTCAATGGAGTCAATAGCCGAATTTACGGAATCTTAGCTATTAAAAATATTAATTCTAACGAAAATATATATTTTGATGAGTTGGATGGTATTTTAGATAAAAATACTGCTTCAGCTTTCAAAGGGTTTTACCCAAGTAAGCCGCAAAATTTATTATTGACTGATAAATATATTTATTACTATAATGAGTCTGAATATCCTGCTTTTTTCAAAATACCTCGTAATGCAAACGATTTTTCGGGTATTACGATGCCAATGCCTTATGGAATAATTATGAATAAATTTATTAATAGTATCATGGAGATAAGAAGGAATGCTCTATTGAATATAAACTCGCGTACGTATTCTTACGCAACAACGCCTTCGGTTGTCAGCTCCGATAATATGATAACAATATTTTCTTACATTAATACAATCCAAACTAAAATCAAAGTCCTATATTTCACGCAGTTTTATGACGATAACACCCAAAAAGAACATAAAATTATATTAAAAGGCGATAATATTATTGATTGCTTTTTATTATCTTCAAATGATAAAAGTGCTGAACTATTATTAAAAACGGTTGATAATAAATGGCTTTTAAAAACTATAGAATATTAATCAAACTCTCATAAATATCCCAGAGCTGGATGATTAACGAAATTATTATTCGCAATTATTAATTTGTTCGTCTTAGAGTGTTTTCCACGAAACAAACATATCAAATCTGATTCTCAATAAATTAAATTGGGGAATTATGATATATAATGAAAAATATTATATATTCACTTTTGCTTGTTAGTATTTCATTTACAGGCTATATGAATGCGCAAACTTCTTTTTCTCTGACTGCCTCGCAATCCTATAATAATGATTTTCAAAATGGCGAGAGAAATGCCTTTGATATTTGTGCAGGTTTGAACAGTAAAAATGAATTTTTTATAAAGCCAATACTTTTAGGTGTTAATTTCAAATTAGCATCAGGGGTGCTCTATGAAAAAAGTGATAAATTTGAAAAGGAAAGAGTACTGCCAACTGACAACGAACTTTTTTTCGAGATGATTTCCAAATATCCCGTTGGCTGGAAAATAGACCCCTACGTTTCATTTAATTTACGTACCCAGCTCACAGAAGCTATGCGTTTTAGCAATAACAAAAAAGTGAAATC
>JBBRJR010000065.1:0-11249 GCA_038218865.1 Kapaibacterium sp. (SeqCode)
GTGAGGTTCTTAGTGAGGAATTAGTTATCCTTTCTTCCTTCCTCTCCATTCATGGAGAGGGTCGGGGTGAGGTTCTTAGTGAGGAATTAGTTATCCTTTCTTCCTCCCTCTCCATCTATGGAGAGGGTCGGGGTGAGGTTCTTAGCTTTCGGTTTCCAATGGTTGGGGCTTCGTTTCAGGCCACCGAAGCCCCGCGCCCGCTATATACTGAAATATTGGCTAATGGTAATCATCAGTTGTGTTTTTTTGATTGGCTTTGAAATGTAATCATTGCAGCCGGCATTGATGGCTTTTTCTCTGTCGCCAGACAGTCCGAAGGCAGTCTGTGCAATAATAATTATGTTTGGATTGAATTCTCGGATTAGCCTCGTTGCTTCGTACCCATTCATTCCCGGCATCTTCAAATCCATAAGTATTAAGTCAAGGTTAGGGTGGTTTTTGCAGAAGTCCACAGTCTCCATTCCTGTTCTCACTAACGAAGTTTCTTTTGAAATATCTTTTACCGAAATAGTCATTAATTTGCCGGAGAGCGGATCGTCTTCGGCTATTAAAATGTTAAGTTTAGATTGCTCGTCCATAATAATAATTTCTTCTTTTTCAAATGGTGTTTTGTCGACGGGTTCAATATTTTCTATTTGCTCGGAGACGTTTGGCAATTTAATATAAAAAATGCTGCCTAATCTTTCTTGGCTTTCTGCCCAAATTTCGCCGCCGTGAGTTTGCACAAATTCCTTGCAGAGAATAAGCCCGAGACCTGTGCCGGACTCGCCAGAAGTTCCTTTTCGAGTGTTTTCTCTATCAACTGTAAATAATTTTTGCAACACAGCTTCATCCATACCAATCCCAGAATCTTTGATAAATATTGTTGCCGATGGAACATTGTTGATTGACTCGGCGGCAGAGATACCAATATTTATGCTGCCGCCTTGGGGCGTGAACTTGATTGAGTTAGAGATAAGATTTCTAATGATAGTATTAAGCATTTCTACGTCGGCATTGATAATAAACTGCTTTGGAATATCATTTGTTATGGAAATACTTTTAATATCAGCTTGACTTTGTAAAATCATAATATTGCTCGAAACAAAATCTGCCAATCTAAACGCCTCTGGAACAAACGGAATGTTTCCTCTTTGGGATTGAGCCCACAAAAGCAGGTTTTCGAGCAATGAAAAAGTGCTTTTTGAAGCGTTTTTTAGTAGCGAAATAAGCTTTATTTTTTCGTCATCGCTTATCTTATGGAAATATTTTTCCAACAGTTCGGAATTATTCATCAAAACAACGAAAGGTCCTCTTAAATCATGGGCAATAATAGAGAAAAACTTGTCTTTGGTAGCGTTTAGTTCGACAAGGTAATTCCTCGTAATTATCAAATCTTCAACCGTAGATGTCAGCTCATCTTTATGTTGAGATAGCAGAATATTATCATGAACAATAGTCTCATTTTGTTCAGAAATCTTATTATTTTTATCTACAATTTCGAGGTTTAGTTCGTTAAGTTCTTTGTTTAAGGCGTCTAAATCATGGATTGATTCGTCATATTTTTTGATATAATAGTAGAAGAAGAAACTTATCGCAATCACCAGAACCGTAATATTATAGGAATGAAGAAATCTTAACTCAAAAGGATGCATATTGTATTGGATAGGTACCATTTCTGAAAGAGCAAAAGCGAAAGCTATCAAAGAAAGTGTTAAAATAATGTTTATAAATAAGGCGATTTTCCATCTTACATATAAAAAGCTGGCGAATAGAATTGTAGGAAGCACGATATAGAAGCCTGATTCATATCCCAAAAGTGTATTGCAAGCTAATTGATGAATAGCAAGCTCTAATTCGACGGCAATAATTAATAAAGAAGTTTTATTAGGATAAAAATACACGGTAATATAGAATGGAATACTAAATAAGATATTTAAATAAAACAAATCAGTGAACCCCGTGACTAAAAAGAAAGTAGCATAAATAATGTGCGTAATAAGACACAGCAAGACAATATTTTTGCCGACATATTTTATGCGATTTGCGTGTTCTTCTTGTAGTTTGCAATTACTTCCCATCTACGATTCCTTATGTGGCAATGTAAAATAAAACGTGCTTCCCTTTTCAGGCTTGCTTTCTACCCAAATTTGTCCGCCAAGCATATCTATATATGCCTTAGAAATGGACAGACCTAATCCCGCACCCTGCCGAGCCTGACTGTCTAATATGTCGGCTTGAATAAAACGCTCAAAGATAGTACTTTGCCTGTCTTTGGGAATACCGATACCAGTATCCTTAACGTAAAAATGCAGAAAATCGTTTATCTTAGTATATCCGAATTCAATTTCTCCCTCATTGCTGTATTTAATTGCATTTTTTACGAGATTAGTCAGTAGCGCATAAACCTTCTCTTGGTCAGAGTAAATTATAGATTTCTCTTCCGGCAAAGAAGTTTTGAAAGATAGCTTCATGCCTTTAGCTTCAACTTCGTGTCGAAAGGCGTGATAAGTATTTTCAACGATATTATTGATGTTTATATTGCTGAATTCCACATTCATCAGCCCAGCTTCGATTTTAGAAATGTCGATAATATCATTAATAATGTTTAGCATCCGCTCTCCGCTTGACTCGATAAAGCTAATAAAGTCTTGCTGCTCGGCGCCGGTTAGTTCCGGATTTTTAAGCAAATCAGAAAAGCCCAAAATGCTGTTCATAGGAGTACGAATCTCATGACTCATATTGGCAAGAAACGCAGATTTCAGCCTATCGCTCTCTTCGGCTTTGTCTTTTGCTTTTTTTAATTCTATTGTTCGCTCATAAACGGTTTTTTCAAGGTTCAAATTGATTTTTTCAATTTTTTCTTTTTCGCTTTCTAACTTTGAATTAAGAAAAAAGTTGTAACGTGCATAATGCTCTATATTGTAGGCAGCTGCCATACCGATAATATTAGCGCTAATAAAGAAAAAGTTATTGTTAAGGAGAATCAAAGTCGGAGTGTCAGAGAAATATATTGCTCCGATATTGTAAATAATCACTAATGACCAGCAAGAGATAGATGCCAAAAAAAAACGTAGTTTGATAAAAAAATATACAGCTGAAAAAATCAACATCATACCAGCAGAATAAGCGTAATTATCCGGTACGAGGATTATCATAAGGCAAATTCCAATGCCACCAACAAGGGCGCATAATACTAACAAGGGCTGCCATGTTTTTTGAAATATTTTAGTATATGATATTAAAAAAACAAAAAATAATAATGGCACAACGACTGCAAATCGGATGAAATCAAATAATTCAATATACTCCGGAATAACGCGAGAATCGAGGTAACCAAATACACCATAAAGAAACGTAACAAGCAAAAAAGCAATTCTGAATTGGAAAATTGAGTCTGAAAAATAGCTTTTCAAAAAACGTGTTTCGTTCCCATCCGTAAAAGTTAATGTGATCCTATTGTATGTCATGCTCGATTGTGTCATTCTCTACAAGGCTTATTGTATATTTTAAAGGAATAAGGCAATAAATATTATCCAAAGTATTCAAAGTTACGAAAATTACATTAAATAAAACAATAATTGTTTAAAATCATAAATTCAGCAAGTTAAAAGGATTGGGTAAGCGGATTTAATCAAAAGGAACATGGAAGTAAGGAGGCACTGCCAATCAACCCGAAGATTCCCGTAAGGACTTGGGCATGCCGTGACCTTGCTGCTAAGAACCTCACCCCGACCCTCTCCACTTTGGAGAGGGGAGCAAGAAGCATTTGTATTTTCCCCCTTTTTCAAAAGGGGGCAGTGAGCAAAGCGAACAGGGGGATTTTTTATTTTATTGAAGAAATCCCCCTAACACCTAAATATCCCGTAAATATATTTTTACCATGAGTTTGAGCCACTCGCCATGCCAGTGTTTTGATTGGATTTTGCCGAAGATGAACTTGCCTGCGTCCATCAGCCGCGAAAATATTTCATTCTTGTCCTTCGGTATATAGCCTAACTTTTCGCCTTTTTGCGTAAGAATCATTACTGCCAACGCGTCGAAATTATTCAACGGCTCTCGCTTCATCACGAGATTATCCTCTATTTTGAGGCTTGGCTCAATGCCCGCTAAATCTATATGGCTGGTGCCGGCAATATTGCATTCGATTAAAAATATTTCTTGAACAAACGGCATCGGCATGCCGTCGCTGCCAAATGAGCCGCTTATTAGGCTCGCAATATTCGGATCAATTAAGACTAAGTTCGACATATCCGCCAGTCCCCATAGTTTTCAATATATTTTGATAATATTCAATTAACTCATTGCATTGGGTTTTCTTTGCCTCGATACCGGAAAGCTCCACAGCCATAAGTTCTTTATCTTCAATTATTTTCAGCAGAGTATATGGCGGCTTGCTTTTGACATCCATAATTTTCTTAGTATAGTTCATAATCATATCCTCCAATTGGCTTTCCCGCTCGCGAAGCAGCTCTTCGGAGGAAATGTTATCTTCTGGCACTTCGTCCAAACTCAATATCATATCCAAAGCTCTAAGCTCTTCAATATTAGAAGATTTATAAGCGTCAAGCACCCTAAACCACATAAGACTATATTTTTCAGGCAGATTTGGGTGGATGTCCGGGTGAAGCATTTTGCTTAGCTTTCGGAAAGTAGTCTTAAGTTCTAAGTCGTCATTGTGAGACTCGATGTAATCCACCCTTAACTGCGCCATTGATAAATCACGTATAAAGCCGTTTAAGCTCAGCACCCATTGCTGCCATTCTCGCTCGAGTGTCGCCTCAACTTCTTCGAAATTCACGGGCATGCCTTGATTGATATATGCCTGAAAAAGTTCAATCTTTCGCCTGAGCTTACGAACTTCCAACTCAGAATAAAACAGCTCTAACTTGGCGTAACCAATGAGCGTCATAAAGATAGCTTGAATATTACCGCAAACGTGATGGACCAGCAATTCATGCTCACCGATAAGAATTGCCAGCTCATCGCCCAAAGCTAAAACTTTTTTCTTTAATTTCTGTATTTCAGGATGTGGTACAATTTGCATTTTTTTGTCCAAAAATATAAATTAAATCGCAGCAACAAAAAGAGCAAATGATTTGTAGATATCTGCGATTATTTCTTGAACAAATTAATAATATTTTTCAAATAATAAAAGGAAAATATTCACTATGGGTAATTAGGCAATTTTGAGTCTTAAAACTTTTTACACAGCTACTTGAAATATTAAAAGAGGGGGCAGCAAAATAACAAATAAAAGGCAGCCAAAATTAATTGACTGCCTATTTTTATTTTACCGAAAACTGATTATTAGAAACTGATAACCGGAACTATTTCATCTTTTCAGCAACAGATTTGCCTTGCAAAAAGAGAGCTAAATAGTCGCGGCTGCCAGCTTTGGAATCCGTTCCGCTCATGTTAAAGCCGCCGAATGGATGCACGTCCACGATAGCGCCGGTGCATTTGCGGTTCAAATACATGTTACCGATATGGAAATCGCGGATAGCTTTGTCGAGTTTTTCGCGATTATCCGAATAAACGCCGCCTGTCAAGCCGTAAATAGTATTGTTCGCAATAGCTAAGCCATCATCGAAATTCTTTGACTTGATAACTGCCAAAACTGGACCAAATATTTCTTCTTGAGAAATGCGAGCCATTGGATCAACATCGACAAATACCGTCGGCTCTATAAAGTAGCCTTTTTTGCCTTCCAATTTTTTACCGCCAACTAAAAGTCTGCTTTCCTTTTTGCCGATTTCGATGTAATTAAGTATTGATTTTTCGGCACTTTGGCTAATAACCGGACCCATGTAAATATTTTCTTCGGGCGAGCCTTGTTTGATTTTCTCAACTGCAATTTTTAATTTTTCGATGAATTCATCGTATATTTTCTCATCTACAATTGCGCGTGAACAAGCCGAACATTTTTGTCCTTGGAAGCCAAAAGAGGAAACCAATACGCCATTGACAGCAGTATCTACGTCAGTTTCGGAGTCAACTACGATTGTGTCTTTGCCGCCCATTTCGGCGATAACGCGTTTTATCCAGATTTGTCCCGGATTTAATTTCGCCGCACGTTCGATTATGCGCAAGCCGACTTCCATCGAGCCAGTGAAAGAGATAAATCGAGTTTTAGGGTGATCAACTAAATAATCCCCAGCTTCGGCGCCCGAGGCAACGAAGTAGTTCAAAACGCCAGCTGGCAAGCCAACTTGGCGCATTACGTCTTGGAAAAGCCAAGCCATCATTGGTGTTTCGCTTGATGGTTTCATTACAACAGGATTGCCGGCAACGATAGCAGCAGAGCTAATTCCGAGCATGATAGCAAACGGGAAATTCCACGGCGGGATGCAAACGCCCACGCCAAGCGGAATGTAGAAATATCTGTTCTTTTCGCCAGGATAATCAGTAAGCGGTTGATCTTGCGAATAGCGAATCATCTCGCGACCATAAAGCTCTAAAAAGTCGATGCCTTCGCAAACGTCAGCGTCAGCTTCGCCAAAATTTTTGCCGGCTTCGATAATCATCCAAGCGTTTATCTCAAAGCGGCGAGCGCGGATGTTGTCGGCTGCTTTGAAAAGATATTCGGCACGCTCGGCAGCAGGAACATGTTTCCATGTTTCAAAAGCTTTAGCGGCGGACTGCATAGCGTCTTCAGCTTCTATTTGTCCAGCTTTTTGGAAAATGCCGATAAGTTCGTCGGTATTAGCAGGATTGTAAGATTTTGTTTTCTTTTCAGTAAATATTTCTTTTCCGTTAATAATATTCGGATATTCTTTGCCAAGTTGTAAGCGAACCGAAGCTAAGGCTTCTTTTTGTTTCGCTATGTTTTCTTCTTTAGTGAAGTCAAAATAAACTTCATTTGCAAATTCTTTCATTTTCAGCTCCATTGTGAATTAATAATTAAATAATTAAAAACTAAGACATTTAATTACAAAAATACGAAGTATTTACAAGAGAAACAAATTATATAAGATTTATAAATAATTTTCCAAAATATTCATTTTTTACTAAAAAATGTCTCTTTAAAGATATAAAATAACATAAATTTAAAAATAATTTGAATTTCCAAAAAAAATGTTTGGTGGTTATTAAGAAAAGTCGTATTTTTGAATCAAGGTATTATGCATTTTGATTTCTGGATTAAAGTTTTCACTTCTATCAAGCGTCCTTTACCCGGGGTTTTAAATCAGATATCCTTTATATTAATTTATTGGTTTTTTTTGGAGTATTTTTTCTATGATGACTATCTATGTTGGAAACCTCAAGTTCCAAACAACAGAGGACGAACTTTCAACTCTTTTCGCTCAATACGGCGATGTGCACAACGTAAAATTAATTAAGGACAGACAAACCGGCAGACCTAAAGGATTCGGTTTCGTGGAAATGGAAGAATCAGTTGGAAACAACGCTATCGAAGCTCTTAACGGTGCTGAATTTGGTGGTCGTACTATTAAAGTAAACGAAGCCAAAGAACGCGATCCAGAAGAACGTCGTTTCGATAACAGAAGACCAGGCGGAAACGGTGGTGGAAACGGTGGAAATCGCGGCGGCTACGGCAACGATCGCGGTGGATACGGTATGTAATTGCTGCTTCATTAGAGAAGCTTTCTTTACTTTAAAGAGTTTTGCTCACAAGAGCAAAACTCTTTTTTTTATGTGTAGATGGGCAGGAATTGTTTTCGGTTATCCGTGGTCGGTGAGATGCAAAATGATTTTTCCCACTTTTTTAAAAGGGTGAGGTGAGCGAAGCGAACAGGGGGATTTGCAGTTTTTTGGAAAATCCCCGTAACCCTATTTTTGACCTCTCCCCGACCCGCTCCAAAGGAGAGGGAAATAGAAGTCCTTAGAATACAATGGCTTACGTGATTTCATGGTTATTTTTCTTTCCTAATGCCTAACGCCCACAGCCTAATTTGCCTTTGCCGGAAACCGAAAACTGATTACCGATAACCTTTTGCCTACCGCCTAACAAGGCGCGTCGTTAAGCTGACTTTTTGCTCAGTGCCGGGCGCAAGCTCAACGTATATCTTTATTTGATTTCTGCCGATTAATTCATATTTATTCGAGCAGTTCACAACTTGCGAATTATATTCCAAATTCTTGAAAATCACAACTTCCGCTTTCTCCTTTATCTTATCGTTTTTCAGCGTAATTTCATATTTTGATTCCTGCTTATCGTCCGATATAAATTCATTCGACACCAGTGTTTCTTTGGCAACTAAGTCAAACGAGCGTCCTGTTTCGATTTCCACTACCTCGTTTTGCGGCGTGTTTTTGACTATATCTTCGCCCAAAAAATAGGATTTTTCGCCGCTTTTTTTATATACTCTTAATATTCCTTGCGGAAAAGCATTCCCCAAATTATTGCTTTTTTTATTGTCAAAATAAAGCACAACACTTGCCTTCAAATTCTCTTCCGTAGGCTCGTAATTTGTTGCGAATACGTGGTATCTCTTTTTGACGCCAACGTTTTTGGCATCGAAAAGCAATATTTGCTTGCTTTCATTATTTGGCAGCGAGATTTTCCCTTGCACTTGCATTGCATAATAATCCGACATCGGCTCTTCATTTACTTGTCGGCTCGCTCCGGCGCTCTTGTCCATTGCAAAATTCATACGCATCTCAGGCTCGGACTCGCCATAAGGCATAGCCTGACTAACGCGTTTCACTTGTCCGGCGATGAGGCTTAAATCGGCATCGTTGAAGTCAACGCCCGTATTGTTGGCAATGCTTGCCCATGCTTCGAGCGTGCCGTAGCTTTCGTCATTGTTCAAATACAAGGTGTAGTCCAAGCTCCAGCCCAAATTATTTGTTTCATACGTCAAATCAATATTTTGCAAGCCTTGCTTGTCGGGACTTAAAAGCCACGAAATATAAGGTTTGCTAGAAAAATTATTGTCGGCATTGTCCAGCGATATAACGAAATCGCTATAGTTCGGCAGGGCAATTATTTTACTGTCCGAAGACTCCAATAAAATTTCTGGATTATTAAAAGCCAACAATTTACCCGAATAACCCTTGCCGTTCACATTTACAAGCGATATAGATGTTCCTATACTTTTGGCGAGTATAGTTTGCAAATTATATTCATCAAAATGATAGCTTTTTTCGATAGTCGTTCCAGCAAAATTTAATTTCACGCTTTCGGGTATTATCCCTATCGGCAAATCTTTAAGCGTAAAAAGCTGTGTGCCTTTTTGTAAACTCGCATCCACGCTCTCATTTACTACTGAGAAATTAGAATTATAGACAGAAATTTTTGCGCCCGTCCGTGCTTGTTTTTGTGCAATCAAAGGTAATGAACACGCTAAAAGTAAAACCAAAAGATATTTCATATTTTGTCCTTCTTAGAATAGTGGAAATTATTTATTTTATTAACGAGTATAATTATTAAAAATTGCTAATTATTTGATTATATTAATAATCTCGTTTGCCTCTTCGTGTGTGGTTTGAATTTTCAAAAAATAGCAGCCTTGCGGCAAATCAACGAAATTAAGCGCTTCAATATGATAGCTTTTATTTGGTGGGAAAGAATAATTTTTGACTAATTCGCCCAATATATTGTACAAATAAATATCTATCGCGCTTTCCTCTTTGACGTATAATTCCACGTGCAAAATGCTTTGCGTAGGGTTTGGATATAGCTTATACTGAAAATTTTTATTTTCATTCGGAAAGGAAATAACGAATGGCTCGGACTCGGCAAAGCAATAATTTGTATCCCGCACCGAAACGACATATGATCCCGGCTCAAATATATAGCAGCTTTCGCCCTCGGCGTCAATTCTCTTTTCGCCATTAAAAAACCAAATATATTTTTCTGCCGGCGTGGACAAAAGCCAATTGCCGCTCTGAGTAATGACGGGCTTTTCTGGCTTTGGGTTTACCAAGATATTAATCGTATCGCTCGAATAATAGCAGCCGTATTCATCGCGCAGCCAATAATAATATTTGCCCGCCTTGGTGAATTTCGCCACCAATGATTTCTGTCCGTCGCTCCAGCCGGCATTGACTATGGATTGACTAATATATATGCTTGCCTTTGCCCGTGCCGTGTCGCCTTGGCATATCGGATTTTCTGATATTAGAAAAAGATTCATCACCGGCGGCGCGGGTTTATATATATTTGTTATTTGGGAAGCCCTCACGCATCCAGCTTTGCTTTTGGCTGAAACATAATATGCTCCTGTTTCGCGAGCTGTGAATTCTGTGCCGCGAGTGCCGTCGCTCCAAGTGTATTCAGTGCCGTCTTTAGGATTTTTAACGCTTAACTTTATTGCCTCGCTGCCGCAAATTATATTGCTTTCCAGTATTTCGATTTCCGGCGATTCTTGCTCGCACTCGAATAATTTCAAGCTCCAAAGCCCGCGACCGAATGTAGCAGCTTTCAGCTCGCCCGTGCCGTAGTTTATATGCATCTCATTGATAATTACTGGCGGCAATCCGCTCGAAGTAACCCGCCAAAGTGTGTCTTGGGGCAATTTATCGAAGACGCCTAAGTCCGTACCGATAAAAATTCTGCCCGATAGCGAATCAATCTCAATGCAATTTACCGGCACATTCGGCAGATTATACGTGTGGTTGCTCAGCTCGCTATTTTGGAAATAAAGTACTTTTTGATTTTTGTCAAAGCGACCAAAGGCAATCCATAATCTATTTTTATTATCATATTTCATAGATGAAATATAGCCTAAAGTAGAAAATATCATTTCCCAATTATTTCCGCTTTTTTGGTAAACGGCGCGGCTGTTGGCAGCGGCTAAGAAGCTCGTATCGGCAGAAAATACAATAGAATTTAGCGGCAGACTGTCCTTGAAATAGGTCAGCTTTTGCCAAGAGGAGCCTTTGTCGCGGCTTTGCCAAACGTTCTCGTAGCCTGCGACGATTATATCATTATTCAGCGGATTAGCCAAAAACGGCGTTATCCAAGGGCGTTTCTCGTCGGTCTGGATTGGCAATAGCCCCAACTGCGAGCTGTAGAGATTCCCCCGCTGCGTCGAATAATACACAAGCGACGGATTGCGATTATCCACAAAGCATTCCATGCCGTCGCCACCCCAAAAATATTTCCATTCACCATAGTTATATCTATAAATATTATTGTCTTGCGCTCCTAAATACATAATATTTTCATTGAAATTATTCAAGCCGAATCGGTAAAACTGCGTTATACCAAGCCCTGAGCTTATATTTTCAAAATCGGATAAATCCAAACTGCCACGGTAAATTCCGCCGTCGCAGCCAACGTATATTTTTTTGTCGAAAGG
>JBBRJR010000066.1:0-11224 GCA_038218865.1 Kapaibacterium sp. (SeqCode)
CCCCATATTCCCAGAAAACATAACTTATCGGGGCAGCCTCTCGTGGAGAAATTAATTAGTTTGGTGAAAGACTAAACTTCGACAATCTTAAGCATGTGATAGAACTGCTCCTGCGCTGTATATTTGTTAACGAAAATTTCCTTATATTTGTACTATAATTATTTGAATTTTATGAAAATTATATACTAATAAAATAGAATGTCGTTTTTTCAATTATTACACGAAGACAAGCAAAGTAAAGCTCGGGCAGGCGTTATCCAAACTGACCACGGCGCTATCCCAACGCCAATATTTATGCCTGTCGGCACGCAAGCAAGCGTGAAAGCTCTGGAACAAAGGTCACTTCGGGAGTTAGATGCGAAGATAATTTTGGGCAATACTTATCACTTGTATTTGCGCCCCGGTATGGACGTTATAAATCATTTCGGCGGCTTGCATAAATTTATGAATTGGGATCGTCCAATTCTCACTGACAGCGGCGGATACCAAGTATTTTCGCTTAAAGAACTTCGGAAAATAACGCCCGCCGGCGTCGAATTCCGTTCGCATATAGACGGCTCGAAGCACTTTTTTTCTGCTGCTGGCGTTGTAGATATCCAAAGAACGCTCGGCTCGGACATACTCATGGTCTTGGACGAATGTGTGCCGTATCCTTCGAGCGAGGACTATACAGCCAAATCATCGCAGCTTTCGCTCCGTTGGGCGCGCGAGTCTCACGAGCATTTTCGCAATACACCGCCAAAGTGGGGGCACCAGCAGTTCCAGTTTGCAATTTGCCAAGGCGGAATGTACCCCAATTTGCGGGCAGCTTATGCTCGTGAAGTCATCGAAACGGACTTCGACGGCTTTTCTATTGGCGGGCTTTCTGTCGGCGAGCCGGCTGAGGTAATGTATGATTTGACGGACTTAACGACTGATATTTTGCCAAAGCAAAAGCCGCGATACTTAATGGGTGTCGGCACTCCGGAGAATATTTTGGAATCTATCGAGCGTGGCGTGGATATGTTCGATTGCGTTTTGCCAACGCGAAACGCACGCAACGGGCAGCTTTTTACGACACGCGGCAAGGTAAATATACGCAATGCTCAATATAAATTTTCGAGCGAAGTAATCGATCCGGGTCTTGAATTTTCCTCCGATATGGATTTTACTTTGGGCTACTTGCGGCATTTATTTGTGGCAAATGAGATTTTAGCATTAATTATAGCAACACGCCAAAACATCAGGTTTTACTTGTGGCTTGCCCGAACTGCACGCGAAAAAATACTTTCCAGCGAGTTTCGTCAATGGAAAAATGAATTTTTAAGTATGTATTTACAAAAAAAATGATTATTTTAGTACTTTATTATTGATAATTACTCGAAAAGGCTTTAGATATGTTTGAATTAAACAGTATTCTTATGATGACTCCAGCAGGCGGCGCACAAGGCGGCGGCGGTTTTACAAGCATGCTCCCAACGCTGCTTTTCTTCGTTTTTATGATTCTGATTATGTATCTTTTTATGATTCGTCCGCAACAAAAGCGTCAAAAAGAGCATCAGAACATGTTGTCTAACTTGCGTAAAGGCGACAAAATTATTACAGCTTCCGGCATACACGGTACGATTACGGATATGGAAGACACAGCATTCATGATTCAAATTGCGGAAAACACACGCATTAAAATTGAAAAATCGGCTGTTACCGGAAAGAACTAAATTTCTTTTTGCATCTTGAAATATATAGAATAAATCTTTCATCAACTTTTTAGATGAAAGATTTATTTTTATTATTTATTCTAAGAAAATTAATCAATTCATTAAAATTAGATTATTATGAAAATGAACACGATTGAAGAAGCATTGCTTGATCTCGCTAATGGCAAAATGATAATCGTTGCCGACGACGAAGACCGAGAAAATGAGGGCGATTTGGTAGTTGCTTCCCAGCTTTGCACGCCCGAAACCGTTACTTTTATGTCAAATAATGCACGCGGGCTCATCTGCGTTTCGATAACCGAGCAAAGAGCCGCAAAGCTGGATTTAGGCGTTATGGTGCGCGATAATTCCGCACTGCACGATACTAAATTCACCGTATCGGTTGATTACGCACACGGCACTTCGACGGGTATTTCCTCGTTTGATAGAGCTGCCACAATTAGAGCTTTGGCTGACAATTCGACTCAGCCGACTGACTTGCTGCGTCCCGGACATATTTTCCCATTGATTGCTGTCAAAGAAGGCGTTTTGCGACGTGCTGGGCACACCGAAGCTACGGTGGATTTGATGCGGCTCGCGGGGCTAAAATCCTCTGGCGTACTTTGCGAAATAATTAACGACGACGGAACGATGGCTCGCATGCCCGAGCTTCAAGAGTTTGCAAAAAAGCATGATATGAAAATTATTACAGTCAAAGATTTAATTGCGTACCGTCTGAGCCGCGAAACGCTTGTCAATTGCGTTGCAAAAGCTCAATTGCCAACGGAATACGGCACTTTCGAAATGCTTGCTTTTGAAAATGTTTATGATAAAAAAGATCATATAGCACTTGTAAAGGGCGAGTGGAATGAATCGGACGAGGTATTGGTGCGAGTACATTCGGAATGCTTGACGGGCGACGTCTTTGGCTCGCTTCGCTGCGATTGCGGACCTCAGCTGCACGCTGCTATGCAATTGATAGAAAAGGAAGGACGCGGAGTTATCCTTTACATGCGTCAAGAAGGTCGCGGCATTGGGCTGGTCAATAAAGTCAAGGCTTACGCTTTGCAAGAAATCGGATTCGACACCGAGCAGGCTAATTTGGAATTGGGCTTTGCAGCAGATTCCCGCGATTACGGCATCGGCGCTCAAATTCTAAGAAATTTAGGCATTAAAAAGATGAAACTCATTACAAATAATCCTACAAAAAGGGTCGGATTAGAAAGCTACGGCTTAGAAGTTGTGGATTTGGTACCGCTCGAAATGCCAACGAATCCAATTAATTTGTCTTATATGAAAACAAAAAAAGAAAAAATGGGGCATTTGCTTAGCAATCTTTAAGGTTCTATTTGCAAATCCTTATCAGATTTAATATTTATAAAATTAAAAAAATTATTAAGGTGTTATTATGTCGGGTATCGTTTATTTAACAAAAGAGCGAATGCGAGAAATAGAGGAAGAACTCCGCTTCTTGCAAATACATAAAAGAAAGGAAATTGCCGGAAAAATTGCCGATGCCCGCTCTCATGGCGACCTTTCTGAGAACGCCGATTACGATGCGGCAAAAGATGAGCAAGGCTTGCTCGAGATGAAAATTGCCAAATTAGGACAAATGCTCTCGAAAGCTCAGGTAATCCGTGCAGATGAATTTCCTGATGATAAGGTTTATATTTTGTCAGTCGTAAAGCTAAAGGATTTGGCGACGGGTAAAACGATAACATATAAATTAGTAAGCGCCGAAGAAGCTGATTTCGAGCAAAACAAGATAGCCGTTACTTCTCCTTTGGGCAGATCCATGATGGGGAAAGTCGTCGGCGACATTGCGGAAGTCATTGTTCCTACTGGCGTAAATAGATTTGAAATTTTGGAAATTGGCAAAGGGTAGTGGGCTATGGGCGTTAGGCTTTAGGCTGTGGGGAAGAATGATAGCAAGTTCCTGTAGGGGCGAACGGCGTTCGCCCAAAACTTGAATTTGCCCCACAAAGAATTTGAAATTCCTCGTAAGTTATTGGAAGACAAGGGCTTACTTCTCTTTCTATTGTAAGAGGTAATGGCACGAAGATAAGGAAGTAATCATTTGAATGAGCTATGAGATGACACTTGCATTGACCTCTCCCCGACCCTCTCCGAAGGAGAGGGGGAAAGAAGAATCTTAAGATTGAGAATAGCAAGCTGTTGTTATGTAAGTACCTCCTTCTCCCCCTCTTGTAAGATGGGTAGAAAGAAACACTTGAATTATAAGAGCTTACAAGATTCAATTTCCATGCTATTGTCCCCCTCTTTGAATAGGGGGCTAGGGGGTGTTCATATTATTTTTGCAGTTTTATTGTTCATTTAACAAAAATGTTATGTCTAAAACTTAAAAATATACCTTATCGGGGCAGCCTCTTGGGGTGAGGTGTATTAGTAGCAGGTACGGTGCAATAAGCAAGAAAATTCTTCACAGCCTACAGCCCAAAGCCTACATCCAAATAAAAAACCTTAACAAAAAATAAAAATAATTTTACTGTTAATAAAAAAAGCATTATATTTGTAGTTCTTTAAAAAATTAGAACTTAAAATATTATTTGAAAAAGCGAATTTACTAAAAAATTCAATAAAGGTGCATAATGAAAAGAACTTATCAGCCGAGCCGCAGAAAAAGAGTGAATAAACACGGCTTCCGCTTACGCATGTCGACAAAAAACGGTCGCAAAACACTTGCTCGCAGAAGAGCTAAGGGCCGCTACAAATTGACTGTCAGCGATAGCATGTAGCTCCATTTTTTAGCTTTTTTTGGAAGCTAAACCTTGCCGATTCTTTTGGATATATATTTGTTCCAATTCGGCAGAGCTATTGATTTTAAAAATTGATAAAACGAGGGGCTTTCTCAAAAGTGTCAAATTTTAGCTAAAAGCGAAATATGACTAACATCCTCTAAATTCATTCCCTTGATTTCGATTCAGGAGTGAGCAAGAGGTAAATATTATGCTTTTGAGACAGCTCCTTTTAGTATTTTAGATTTTAAATATTTTGAAATACTTAGAAAAACTTATCAATATTTTTTTGGACACATTACCGGAAGGCTCCAATGGGGCAGTTAATGCAAGATAGCGGCTTCGAATTAAAACCCATGAAAAGCAGGAAAAAATTTGCTGAAATGTATGCAAAGGGCAAAAGATTTTCTACTCGGAAATTAATGCTGACGTATGAATTAAGAGATTTGACCGGTGCAGAAATTGAGGCAAATGAGGCAATCGAGACAATTGCTTTTGCAGTAGTCGTGGGCAAAAAAACTGCTAAACGAGCCGTAATTCGCAATCGAATCAAGCGTTTGCTTCGCGAGAGCATGAGACTATATTTCAGTGTCGTCTTCGGGGATTTTGAGAAGCAGCCGCTAAGCAATATTATTATTAATTGGCGACAAGCCCCCGCTCATCCGGGACTTATCGGACTCGAAGAGGTCAGCAGCGAACTTTTATTCGCTTTGGACAAAGTAAAGAAGCAATTTTTGAAACATACAGTTAAACAGGAAAAACAATGAGCAAAGTACTGATATTTATTATCCGCATCTACCAAAATGCTCTTTCTCCTTTTTTTCCGCCATCTTGCAGATTTTATCCGACTTGTTCGCATTACGCAGTAGAAGCACTCGAAACTCACGGCTTTTTTTGCGGAACATTTCTGGCAGCAAAAAGAATTATAAGGTGCAACCCATTCAATAAAGGCGGGCTGGATCCAGTCCCACCAAAAAATCATTGTATTCATCATATTCATCAAAATAATTAGTTGTAACTATGGATAGAAATTCAATTATCGGACTTAGCTTAATCACAGTACTTATTTTAATTTGGCTCGTCTATATGTCGTACCAAGAAGTACCGATTCCCAAAAATACGCCTGCGGATACAACGCAAGTTGCTCAGCTGCCACCCAAGGACACTCTCGCAGCAGTCGTTCAAAAGCCTGACTCAGCGGCTCAAGCGAATAAATACGGCGTATTCACGCAATTTACCGAGCAAATGGAAACGCTTTATACAGTCGAAACTGACCTTTATACAGCTGTTTTCTCTTCAAAGGGCGCTGCACTCAAAAGCTGGACCTTGAAAAAATTCAAAAAGTGGGACAAAAAGCAAGTTCAGTTAATCGCTGCAAAAGAAGGCGAATTATACTTGAACTTTGTAACGCTGGACGCCAAAGCAATCGACTCCCGCGATTTAAATTTCCAAATGCAAGGCAAAGGCAAAACCTCTTTCAAACTTAGCAAAGACAAACCACTCGTCCTCGATTTCGTTATCGATTTAGGCAATAACAGAAAAATCATCAAATCTGTATCATTTTATGCTGATAAATACCACATCGACCAAAATATAGTTGTCGAAAATTTGGACGAAATAATCCCCGCACGCGGCTACAATCTCGTCTGGGAAAAGGGCTTGAACTACCAGGAATACAATAGCGTAGATGAATCGAGCAATGCCGAAACAATTGTCCAGATGAACGGCGAAGTCGAAGAGATTAACGCAGAAAAAGATAAATCAAGCGATAAAAGCCTAACGGGCATAATCGACTTCAGCGCCGTCAAAATCAAATATTTTACTGCGGCGATAATACCTCAACCATGGCAAAAATTCGACGGTACGGTGGATATTGAATCCGATACTAAACATCACAAAAATGAAGGTGTTACCGAAAGCTACACGATGAGTTTCCGCGTTCCGTACAAAGGTGGCAAGCAAACTAACGGCTTCCAAGTTTATATTGGTCCGCTGGATTACAATATAGTCGATGACTACGGGCTTAACGCTACTATTAACTTGGGCTGGCGATTTTTAATCCGCCCTATCGGCGAGTATTTCATGCTCCCGATATTTAGATTTATTCATAAATTCGTACCAAACTACGGCGTTGTTATAATTCTTTTCTCTTTAATTATCAAAATACTTTTGCATCCCTTGTCGATAACGCAGATGAAGTCTGCACAAAAGATGCAACTACTAACGCCAGAAATGGAAAAAATCCGAGCCAAATACAAAGACGACCAATCTACGCAGCAAAAGGAGATAATGAAGCTTTACTCGCAGTACGGGATAAATCCTGCTGGCGGTTGCTTACCTTTGTTTTTGCAAATGCCAATACTTTTCGCGCTTTGGGCGGTACTGCGAAGTGCGATAGAGCTTAGGCAGGCGCCATTTATGTGGTGGATTACAGATTTATCCGTTCCAGATAGAGTATTCGGTTTCGGCTTCTCCTTCCTTGGCATAAGCCACTTGTCAGGTCTTGCTTTGCTGATGGGTATTACGATGTTCGTCCAGCAAAAAATGACAATCACCGACCCACGCCAAAAAGCGATGGTTTATATGATGCCCGTGATGTTTACATTTATGTTTGCTAATTTCCCATCGGGCTTGAACTTATACTACTTCTTCTTTAATTTACTCGCTATTTCACAACAATTCTATATCAATAAATTATCGAAGAACAAACCGACACTAGCAGAACTGAAAAAATCACCTAAAAAAGAAGGCTGGATACAAAAGAAAATGCGAGAAGCGCAAGATTTGGCTGAATCTCAGGGACGCACACTGCCCGGACAAAAAGGAAGTCCTAAACTAAGCAGTGGCAGCAGTACAAGCCCTAAAGCTAATCCTCCCAAAAAGAGGAAAAAGTAATATCGGTTATCGGTAAAGGTAAAGGTGGCAATAAAGGCTTTAGATTGTAGGAGTCCGGAGGCTGTCTCATAAGCATTAAATGAATGACAGACAAGAATGTCTATCCTACTAAATCATTGTATTTTAGGTAGGTCGGACATTCTTGTCTGACATTGTTTTACGAAAATATAATTTATGAAACAACCCTATTTACGGCAAGGGCGAACACCGTTCGCCCCTACAAATATATAATTTTCAGACACGGCTTGCCGTGTCCTTACCAAATCCTATTTCACTGCTACCTGCTACCTGATGCCTATCACCTTAAAATACAGCAATTGCTTCAATTTCAATTAATACATCTTTTGGCAGGCGAGCGACTTGGTAAGCGGCGCGTGCTGGCTTGCTGTCGCCGAAGTATTCGTTGTATATCTCGTTCATGGTACCGAAATCGCCCATGTCTTGCATTAATACAGTAGTTTTCACAACGTTTTGTACTGTCAAACCAGCTTCTTTGAGTATTGCGATAATATTATTAATTGATTGATGTGTCTGCGTTTTGATGTCGTCGCCAGCTAATTCGCCTTCTGCTGTGAATGGTATTTGCCCGGAGATGAAAAGCATTGTGCCTTCTGCTTTTATCGCTTGTGAATATGGTCCAATTGGTGCTGGTGCGTTTTTTGAATAAATAACTTCTTTCATTTCTGTGTCCTTTATTTTTAATAATAAATAAATATAAAGAAGATTAGACGAAAAATGACCATTATTATTTAAAATATAAGAAATGTCATGACAATTACTGTGAGAGTAAAACGCGAAAAGTTATAAGCCCGAAATATCCTGAAAATGTCTGGTTGTCCAATTCCTTTAATGTAATATTTGTAGCAAAACGCTTGCCCACGCCCAAGCCGAAAGCGAAGTCTTTGGTTATTTGGGCATAGGCGCCAACTTGTGGCTCCGCGAGCGCAAACCAAGTGCCAGTAGGGGCTTTCGAGACAACAAAGCTCGACGAAACATTATAATCGGCGTAGCCAGCGGCAAGGTAGCAATTTGCATAGAAATAGAGCGGCTTGAAAACGTAGGAATTTAAAACAAATTCGGGCGTAAATCCGATATATAAGACAGACAAAAATTCCCCTTGCCGGCTGATTACTATGTTTTGACTCAGCAAGTAATTTATACCGATGGCAATAGAAAAATTGGTCGAAGCAAAGGCGCCAACTTTCAGTCCCAAATCATACCCAATTTTTTTGTCATATTGAGAAAGTTTGAGCGAAAGGTCCAAAAATAACGAACTGTCCATCGGTTTCATTGGGCTTTCGTCTTCGAATATATTTTTTTCTGCCCCGCCAGGTAGCAATTGTCCGTAAGCTTGCGCCGAAAGAATCATAATAAATGCTGTAAGGAAAGTAAATATTTTCGTCTTCGTTAAATATTTCATAATAATATTATTCATATAAAAACAAATCAACGATTGGAATGTGTTTTTATTTGGAAAGTTGTCGGTTGTCGATTATTGGTTATCGGTTATCAGTTGTCGGTTTCCGGTAAAGCCAGAAAGGCAATCTCTGAACAATTGATTAAGATGATTTATTTGATTAAGAATGATTAGGAAAGGCGTTATTTGCTTGCCGTAGGAGCGAACGCCGTTCGCCCTACGATACGTTGTTTTTCTTCACCGAAAACCGACAACAGAAAACTGATTCACCTCACCCCGACCCTCTCCATGAATGGAGAGGGAGGAAGAAGAATCTTAAGGTAGTGAATAGCAAACTGTTGTAATTTAAGGACTTCTTTCTCCCCCTCTTTTAAGAGGGGGTCGGGGGTGTTAAAAAAAGTAAGTATCATCACAATATTATTCTAACAAAAATGGGTGTCTTATAAGACGTTGTTTTACTTATGATACAACCTGCCGGGGAGAGGTACGTAGGGTTTTACGAAAAATGTGCCACACCTGGAAAGTGTGGCACATTTTTATCAAATATGATTACCGATAACTAAATGCCTTTACCGAAAACTGATTACCGGAAACCGTAAACTTTTCTGACAGCTGACGCCTATTACCAATTATATCCAAGATTGATACCGCCACCAATTGGGTCGTAGCCAAGGTATTCTAAATCAGTAACAGCAAAACCGATACGGATAATTGGCTCAACGAACCAGTTAGGCGCGAAATTATATTTATAAGCTGCTTCGCCACCGATTACGATATATGCACCGTCATCGACAACATCTAATGGATCTGCTCCGTCAAATGTCCAAAAGCTTAATCTTACCATTGGTCCAACGGACAAACCTTCGATAGGTTCTTTTTCATCTCTTAAAACGTCTGACAAATACCATCTGTAAGAGCCACCGATACCAAAAGCCTTCCAATAATCGCTGTATGCATAATAAGAGGCACTTAAAGTTAGCGAATTATTTTCCGACAAGCGATATTCATAAGTAGCATTAACTACCTTGCTAATCAAAAAATCCAGTGGATCTATTGATATAGCGGACGTATATTGAGCTTTTACTCCGGTGAACGATGTTGCGAATAGTATCGCTATGAGTACAATAAATTTTTTCATAAAAAAACTCCAAAAAAGTTAATTAAAAATATCATTTAAACATTTCACGTATAAATATATTAATTATTTTCAACATTGAAAAAATAATTTTATATTTATGAGTAACTGTTAATTGCTTGGTTTAAGCAATTGTTTTCACTTTTCTTAAAAACTTACGTCTTTGTAATCGCCGAGCATAGCCAAGCCATTGCGTGCTTTGACGTCTTCGGGGTCGAATTCCAATGCTTTGCGATAGGCGATACGGGATTCATACTTGTTGTCCAAATTCATCAGAGCGTCGCCTTTGAGCGCCCATGCTGCAGGGCTTTCGGGATTCTTTTTAAGCAGTGTATCAAAGTTTTCTACAGCTTCGGCGTAAAATCCCAAACGCAAATTAACCACGCCCAAGTGGAAGTAAGCGATAGTGAAGTCCTTGCTCAAGCTCACAACGTGCATATAGTGGTCTTTTGCCATTTTTAAATTGCCGCGGTGGTAGGAAATTATTCCCAGCCAATAGTGCGCCAGAAGGAAATCCGCATCGAGTTCGATGACTTTATTCATCTGCTCGGCGGCTACCTTGAATTTGCCTTCGCGATAGAAAGCCAAACCCAGCTCGTAGAGCGGCGTTGGGAAACTCGGCAAAGCCTCCACTGCTTTTTCTAGATATTCTATCGCATCGTCCATCATTCCCATGCGATAGTAGATATTGCCAATGTGCTTATAAACTATGCCCAGCGAGGGATATTCCTCTATCGCCCTTTTGTAATTCTCGATTGCATCGAAATAATTGCCTTCCGTCTCGCTTTGGTACGCAGCGAGTACGTGCGGATTGTCAGAATCATGTTTTTTATTGTCAAGCATATTTAATTTCCTTTATTATTTTTGTTTAAAAAAACTTTACAGGAACTACATCAGCTCCCGTGTAATCATAAAAGCCGCGTCCGGTTTTTCGTCCGAAATCGCCTGCTGCTACGAGCTTTTTCAAGAGCGGGGCAGGTCTGTAGCGCGGGTCGCCCAAATCCGAATGCAGCACTTGCATAATCGCAAGCGTCGTGTCGAGACCGATTAAATCTGCCAGCATCAAGGGACCCATCGGGTGGGCAAATCCTAATTTCGCCACTTCGTCTATGCCGCTGACAGTGCCGACGTTTTCCATGAGTGCAAATATAGCTTCGTTTATATAAGGCATAAGTATGCGATTTGCTATAAAGCCGGGATAATCATTTGCCTCGACGGGGGTTTTGCCAAGCTTTTGCGTCATTTCGATTATTGAGTTATATACGTCATCGCTCGTTTTTAGCCCGCGAATAATCTCGACCAGCGCCATCATTGGCACGGGATTCATAAAGTGCATACCGATTAC